>DQVH01000105.1 GCA_015661855.1 Desulfurococcales archaeon | reverse complement strand
CCTAAACTACTAGCATTCTCATTCTCTGAGAAAACACCACCAAACACTATACCTACAGGGCTTATATGTGGTGGAGTATCCAAAGTATACATTGATGTTGTAAAACCTAAACCGACAATATACCTTCTAGGTGCAGGCCATGTAGCTAAGCCTATAGGAGATATAGCTAGTATGCTTGGATTCCCAGTTATAGTTGTTGATGATAACCCCGATTTCGCTTGTAAAGAGAGGTACCCCTACGCTAGAGAGATAATTGTTGACAAGTGGGATAAGGCTTTGGATAGAATTAACCCTAGGGATGGCGATATTATAGTTATAGTTTATGGTGAACCTGAGAAAGACTATAAAGCATTGAAGAAGGCTATTAACAGTAGAGCATCATATATTGGTCTACTTGGGAGTAGGAAGAAGGTAAAACTATTCCTAGAGAGGCTTAGGAGTGAGGGAGTAAATGTTGATAAACTTAAGGGTAGACTGTACGCTCCAGTAGGTTTAGATTTAAATGCTGATACACCTGAAGAGATAGCTGTAAGTGTTATAGCTGAAATATTGAAGATTGTTAAGGGTGGATCAGGTAAACACCTAACACTACTCTAGAGTTAGGGGGAACTGTAAAGGTTGATACCTATAATCATTTTAGCTGCTGGAATGTCTACTAGGTATAGTGGTGGTAATAAGCTTCTCGAGAAACTCTGTGGTAAAACTGTTATTCAGAGAGTTGTAGAGGAGGCTTTAAAATCTAAAGTTGACGAGGTTATAGTTGTAACAGGGTTTGATGCTGAGAGAGTTAGAGAGGTACTCAAAGAGTATAATGTTAAGATTGTATATAACGAGAACTACGCTAAGGGTATGAGTACTAGTGTTAAAAGGGGTGTTGAGGTAGTTAAAGACTATGCTGAAGCAGTAGTTATACATCCAGCTGATGTAGCATTAATATCTAGTAGTGATATTGATGCAGTTATAGATAGGTATAGGGAGACTAGAGCACCAATAGTTGTAGCTTCATATATGGGTAGACATGGACACCCAATACTATTCGATAGAACATTATTCCCTGAAATACTCAGTATAAGGGAGGAGACTTTAGGATTGAAAGCTGTTAAGTGGAAGTATAGGAGTAGAATTATAGCTGTTGAGAGAGGGCTTCAGGTACTCTACGATATTGATGATGTAAGTGATATGGCTAGAGCTAGGAGAATGCTATGCAAGATTTAAGAGTAGTCTTCTAAAATATGCAACATTATTACTCTGAGTACACTTAAGGTATAAGTACTATCTCAACTACTAGTATAGTGTAACGTGTGGGTGTAGTGTTGCGTTATGAGTGGAAAGCCTTTTAGGATGAAGAGGCTATTTAGGGATAATAAGTCACTCATTATATCTATGGATTACTATGAGGAGTTGAAGGGCCCTTCAAGTCTACACTATGTTTATAGTGTTCTTGAGGGACTACTTGTTCTAGAAATGGTTAGTGGTATAGTGCTTGACCCCGGTATTGTCGATAAACTTATTGATAGAATTCCAGGTGATAAAGCGTTAATTATTAGAGCTGATAGTAAGGCTAGAATTAGGAGTCCCTATAAGCCTAAAGTTAAACTGATAATAGATGTTGAGGAGGCTCTAGCTCTAGGTGCAGACGCTATAGTGAGTAGTCTACATATCGGTTCAGAGTATGAGGATGAAACTATTGAGAATACTGCTTTCCTAGCAAAGTATTGTAGGAGGTATGGTTTACCATTAGTAGTTGAAGTAGTTGTAGCTCAGGGTTTAAGGGAGTCTGAAGCTCTACCTGTTGGAGTAAAACTTGCATCAGAGATTGGTGCTGATATAGTTAAGATACCATATGTTGAACCTTTAACACTACTTGAGGAACTTATAGATGTTTCACCAGTTCCAGTACTTGTATACGAGAAACCGGAGTATACGAGTGCTAGTAAGGTATTGGAGGTAGCCTATAAGTCAATACATGCTGGTGCATCAGGTATAGTTGTTAGTAGGAGTATTTGGAGCCACGATAACCCCGTTAAACTAGTTGAAGCACTAGGTGCAATAGTATACGATAATGTCACAATTGAGGAGGCACTTAAAATACTAAAGTGAAAGTGGTATAGCTTTCACGGGGGGTGTATTGGGGGATCAATACCTAGTTATTTTTCCCACATATGTAACATTTAAATACTCTCTAAACCTAATCAGTACTCCGTGGTGATATAATTGCCCCAAACAGTACCGCTATACTAAAGTGTATTGAGTGTTCTTCCGAGTTTAACCTACTTGATAATAGGGTTTTCTGTTCTTGTGGTGGACTACTACAGGTAGAGTTTAAGAGGATACCAAGTGTATCATGGAGTACTTTCAGGGTTAGACCGTTTAGGCTGTGGAGGTATAGAGAGTTTATACCGTTACCGAGTGGTGCTGAGATTGTATCGTTGGGTGAGGGTGGTACACCACTAATTAGACTAGTTAACTCCAATAGTATACTAGGTGTTAGAGAGGTTTATGTTAAGTTTGATGGTGCTAATCCTACTGGTAGTTTTAAGGATAGGGGTATGACTGTTGCTATATCTATAGCTAAGTATATTGGTGTTGGTATTGTTGCATGTGCTTCAACAGGTAATACCTCTGCCTCTATGAGTGCTTACGCCTCTAGAGCTGGAATTAAACCATTAATAGTTTTACCTAAGGGTAGAATTGCTAGGGGTAAACTGGTACAGGCAATACTACATGGTGCTGAAATAGTACTTGTTAAGGGGGGTTTCGATGATGCATTAAAGGTTATAATTGAGGCTTCTAGGAGGGGACTAGTATACCCACTAAACTCTATTAATCCATGGAGGATTGAGGGTCAGAAGACAGTAGCATACGAGATTGTTGATGAAATTGGTGTACCAGACTGGATAGTACTACCGGTAGGGAATGCTGGTAATATATCTGCTGTATGGAAGGGTCTTGTAGAGCTTAAGAGAGCTGGACTTATAGATAGACTACCACGACTTGTAGGGGTACAGGCTTCTGGTGCTGCACCACTAGTTGAAATGTTTAGGAGAGGATATAGAATACTTAAACCAGTAGATAACCCTGAAACTATTGCTACAGCTATAAGAATTGGTAAACCAGTAAACTGGGTTAGAGCTTTAAGAGCTGTAAGGGAGAGTAGAGGATTATTCATTGACGTCAGTGATAACGATATTATCGGTGCTCAAAAGATACTTGCTAGACATGAGGGTATAGGTGTTGAACCTGCAAGTGCAGCAGCAATAGCTGGAGTTGCTAAGTTGAGGAAGGAGGGTATAATAGATCGTGATGAGAGAGTTGTAGCTATAGCTACAGGTCATGCACTAAAGGATCCAGATATTATACTTAACCACTATAATGTTAGAGTACATGAGGCTTCAAGTATTGATAACGCACTATCACTAATACGTAAAATAACATTGTTAAATAATAGCTGAAAGGAAGGTGGCTCTAAACTATGCTTCCAGATACATCCAAGAGTATAATACATAGCAGTGTTATCGTTGAAGCTCCAGCATCTATTGCTAATATTGGTCCGGGATTCGATATACTAGCTATGGCTATTGAGGGCTTTAAAGATAAAGTTCAAGTAACCGTTAAGCCAGGTTTCGGCAATATCTCCATAAGAGTTGATGGTATGAGTGTACCTGAGGGTAAAGATAACGTAGCCTATGGTGTAGTTAGGGAGGCTATTGAGAGATTTAATCTTAAGAATATTGATTTCCACATTAGAATAGTTAAGGGTGTACCTGTATCCTCAGGTCTTGGGAGTTCTGGAGCTACAGCTGCTGCAACAGCATACGCTATCTCACTACTAACAGGTTTAGATCTCGATATTAGTGATGTTATTAGGCTTGCTGGTGCAGGTGAAGCTATTGCTGCTGGAACACCACACTACGATAATGTATCAGCAAGTATACTTGGTGGAATAGTAATAGTTGATCCTGTAGGTTTAAAAGCGTACAAGGTTAAAGTGAAAACTAAATTCTGGATAGCTGTTGTAACACCTAACATACCTAGACCTAGAGGGTATAGGAAGACTCAGGTAGCTAGATCTATACTCCCTAGAGAGATAGATTTGTATACACATGTTAAACAGTCAGTTAACATAGCTAAGATAGTTTATGCACTACATGTTGGAGATTTAGAGACACTAGGTGAAGCATTATCCTCAGACTACATTGTTGAACCCTATAGGGCTAAGTTGATACCTGGATATTGGGAGCTTAAGAGGATAGCGTTAAGTAGTGGAGCTCTAGGATTTAATATTGCTGGTGCAGGTCCCTCAGTATTCTCGATATATAAGAGTAGGATTGAAGCACAGAGAGCTGGTAAGAGAATGCTAGAATACCTTAAGAGTATTAATGTTGATGCATCACTATACATTACGAAGGTTACGAATAGAGGGGTAAGAGTTATAGGTTAAAATTGTTTGAGCATTTAAACCCTCCTTAACGCTCATAATGCTTAACTAGTTTTAGTCAGATTAAACTCCTATGGGGTACCGTGTAGTGTTTAGGCCTACAGTATACCGTATAGTATCGCTTAGTAGGAGGGCTGGAAAGACTAAACTTATAACGTTACTAGCTAGTGAACTGTTAAAGCAGGGTATTAGTGTTGCTGTAGTTAAACATTCTATGAAGGGTGTTGACTTGAGGGGTAAGGATACTGATAGGTATACTTCTGCTGGTGTTAAGAGGATTGTTTTTGTATCACCTAGTGAGCTAGTATTGTTTTTAAAGTATGAGAGTACTAGTCTAGATAGAGCACTATCAATTCTAGGCTATAGTAGCCCAATAGTACTTGTTGAAGGGTTTAAGAGTGAGAGTTTAGGTAAAATTATTGGTATTGTTACATCAGTAGATGATGTAGACTACTACTTGAAGTGTAGAGAAAGTATTCTAGCACTAGTATGTACTAGTAGTGATCTCACATCTAAGTTGAAGTCTAGATTTCCAAGAGTCTACATCGGCTTCAGTAAGAGTACTATCAGGGATCTAGTTGAGCTAGTAGTTGGTGATACCGTAGAGTATGTGTGTAATCAGCTACCTGGATTAAACTGTGGATACTGTGGATACAGTACATGTAGAGAGTACGCTAGAGCATATGTATTCCAGTCT
>DQVH01000106.1 GCA_015661855.1 Desulfurococcales archaeon | reverse complement strand
GTTAATGGCTCCCTACCATTAGTATTAATAGTTATTGAGAGTGCGTAACCTGGGTTAAGCCAAAATGGTAGTTTAAAGCCTAAACCTCCAGGCCATACCCTTACGAGTTTTCCAGCGTAATATAATCTCACAGTGATAACTCTATCCCCGAGTCTCTCCCTAAGATCGCCGTATAGAAGGTCGTATGTTTTATCATAGTATATTACTATGCCACTCACAATGCCTACAGGCTTACTATACATGTTTGTAATGTTAATAGTGAGTATTGAGGTGTTCTTCTGAAATAACCAGAAGCTCTGTAGAGACCTACCTAACTCTATACTCTCTGCTGCAACCTGTACTCTCTCCTCATGGAGCTCTCTAAGTCTCTCCTGAACACTCATTATGTAGTTTACTAGTGAAATAGCTAGTACTATTGCTCCTAAAATGAAGAGTAGAGCTAGAATTCCACCAACACCACTAGATGACTTCACCTAAACTTACCACCTCACCACCCTCATAGACTACCTTAACCTCAATAATAGAGTTTGAGCTTAAAGGTATTGGTGATGGTATTTGTAACTCTACAGTACTCTGCGGTGGTATGGTTTTAGGTTTACCTAAGCTTAGAAAGTCTACTGCTAACGTATTGTTAATGTATACTGCTATTAAGTTTACAGGCCAATTACCTGAAACAACTATTACCACTACACTATTATCTGTAGAGTTACCTAGAACATGAAGTATTGTTAGAGTTTGACGAAACTTTACTTCCTCACTAAGAAGTTGCTGTGACATATACTGTTGATACCTTAAAATGTTCGACAATATATACAGGTATATTGATACACCTATAGAGATGACTATTAACATGATTAGTAATGCTGCTACTATCTCACTAATAGCTCTCAATTTAAACATGTATACCACAAGTTTACACTATGATTCCAAGTATATGATATTGCCGAGTAATACTTATATAGGTTTATGCTCTTTCACAGTACATAGATTTAAGGTGGAGATTGTATGGTGAAGTTGTGGAAGTATAGTGAGGTTCTACGTGAACTAGGTTTAGAACAGTTAGATGTATATAGGTTTAAAGATCACGATGAGATAAGGGTTAGGGATAGAGAGTCTGGGAGAGTACTACTTATAAAGCTACCTAGACATAGAGAGAGTATACCTCTTGAAGAGTTTAGGAAGATTGTTATTGAGAAATTAAAGAGTATTAAGGGTTAAATGTACTTCTTAAAACTTTCCTCACTATACCCTCTACTTCAACTACATTCGCAATATCACATCCAACTATTAGTGTTTTACAGCCTAGACTATCCCCTGCTTCTCTATCCCACACTGTATCCCCTATGAATAGTGTTTCACTCGGTTTCACATTTAGCTTTTTGAGTGCTATTTTTAGCTGTTCAATCCTGTACACGCTTTTCTCTCTCGTAACTACTACGTCTAGAAAGTCTATTATGTTTAGTTTTCTTAATACTATTGTTGCCGACTTTACCCCTTGTAATGTTACTAAGCCTAGTTTTAACCCTAACCTCTTTAAATTCTTAATCAGCTCGTAGAGTTTACTATCGTATTTTGTTTTCTCTGCCGCTTTTAACTCTTCAAACTCTATAAGTTTAAATGCTTCAGCCATTAACTTAGGGTTATTACGTGTAACCTCATATACTCCTACACCTAAAGGTTTCAATGGATGATCTGTTTTAAGTAGTTCTCTAACTTTCCTTCTAACATTATCCCAGTCTATTGGTAATTTAACTAGTGTGCCATCGAGATCAAAGATTACAGCTTTAATAGTGTTCATACTGTAACTACCAAGCATACTTTAAGGTAGTCTAGTAGAATAATTTTACCGTGGAATACTATACTTTAAACGGTGTTATAGGTTAATGCCTAAGTTTAAAGTAGTGATAGACTATAGCAAGTGTAGTAGGTGTGGACTCTGTGTTAGAATTTGTCCAACTAGCGTTTTCGAAATGGAGGATGTAGTAAGAGTGGTTAGAGAGGAGAATTGTTTAGCATGTTTAGCATGTGAAATTCTATGTCCAAAGAAGATAATTACTATAACCCCTATAATAGAGAAAAGTAAACTCATTGATGAAAGGTATGGTACACTAAAGCTACCATAGTATAACACGATAGTACAATACATTTAAATCTAGTGGAAGTAGAAATAGGTAGTGACCCCGGGTCCCGTGTGACACACCCGTGTCGTCGGGTTTAGGGATGAGCATGGGGCGGGTCACTCCCGGCTTCACAACCTCTCCTTCTACGTCATAGTCAAACCTTAAACTACTAGAGTATTTTAAAGAGTAGCTTAACTAGCTATTGTTGGTTCTCGGAGAAACTAGGGTAGGACATATACCTTTTTATTAAAATGCTATGTATTGAGAGGGTGATATGTATACTTCTTCTTAGAAGTGTATATTTTAGGTTAAGCTTTCTGTTCAGGCTTAATTATTTCGGGTTCTATAGAGTAGCCGGACTTAATTTCCTCTATAGCTTCTCTTAAATCCTCCATTCTTTTATAGAGCTCCTCAAACATATCCCTTAGCTGTCCTACTTGTATTTCTAGAATTTCAATTCTATCGTCAACTGAGGGTACATTTCTCTCCTTCCTCCTCCTCTCTAGCCCCTCACGTATAAACATTTTTATAATATCTGTCACTTGCATACCATACTCTTCAGCTTCTCTCTTCAACTCCGTATAGATTTTCTCCGGTAGCGATAAGTGTACCGTGGGCAAATGTACTCTCCCTAAAAGAACTCTCTTAAAAGAGGAATATAAGTATTACTCTAGTTAATGTACTCTTCTTAAAAGAACTCTCTTATATCGCAACTCATTTATATGTAGTACACTTTGGTATTTCCTACGGGAGTGCAGGTATACTATGATGGTTGGTAGAGAGTATAGAAGGATGAAAGTTATAACATTTAAGATTGAAGAGGACCTACTAGCTAGAATTGATGAGTATGCCAGTAGTAAGGGTGAAACTAGAAGTGAAGTCATAAGGAGAGCTATTGAAATGTTCTTGAATAGTAATGGTAAATCTAAAAAGGTTAAAGAGGTTAAAGTTTTAGGCTTTGAATAGCAGAGTCTAGTTACACGGTTGCTAGAAACATACTTCTACAAAGCTTTAATAGAGTTTTACAATATATCATAGACATTCTGCATTCTAACCCTTTAATTTACTATAATAAATTATCTTCCTTACCTCACTCCACACCATTCTACATGTAGTTAAGCTATCCATATGGTAACTATTCTTCATGATACATACTAAATACAGTTAGTATGACTGACTTATATTCCTTGTATTCACTATTAAAGCTGCAAGCGGGAATAGTTTTGTTAAACCTGTACAAGTTTTAGAGTATACGAGTTACCCGTGAATTACAATCCTGGAATCTACTACCTCAAAGTATCAATTTGCAGCTTCATTTCTACTTGAAATATACCTTAAAACTCTAGTTACACCATTAGCAACTATTGAAAGTATTAGAAGTAATACCATATCAACAATTACCCCATTATTAGATATCAACTCTAAAGTGGTATCATCATATAATTGTGTACTGAATGTACTAGTTACAATTTATAATTTGAATGAAGTTTAATTATCGAGGATTAATTTAAATTATAGAGGCGCATTAGTAAAAATGTCACTGTAGTATTTGGAGTTAATTATTTTAGGCTACAGATTGTGATGATAATTCACTATTGGAAATAGGGTGTTATGGTGGTTTAAGAACCCATACTTCACTCTCTTTTGGCAATTTATTCTTTTCTAGTACTACTTGGTTTGTATTGAACTTCTTGACGGTGTATTCTACTCGGTTAAGGTACTCATCTACTGGTGCTAGTGGTAAATTTAATCCTGGAATCTTATAGTGCATTGGTATTGTTATTTTCGGCTGTAGTATTTTAGTTAGATCCCAAGCTTCTCTAGGGCTAATAGTGAATGTTCCACCAACTGGTATTAATAGTAGGTCTAGTGGTTTCAGCTGATTTACTATGTTAGTGTCTAGTAAGTGTCCTAAATCACCTAAATGTGCTATTCTTAGCCCCTCAGATTGTACCAAGTATATTGTGTTT
>DQVH01000060.1 GCA_015661855.1 Desulfurococcales archaeon | reverse complement strand
CATAATACATTATATACTATCTAAGACTTGTATAGGTTTAAGACTTAAAGCTGTAGGTGAAAACCCACAAGCTGCTGACACTCTAGGAGTAAACGTATTTAGAGTTAGAATATTAGCTACAATGTTTGGTGGAGCTATGGCAGGTCTTGCAGGAGCATACCTAGGTGTTGACTGGGGTGGTAGGTTTGTTAGCTATATGAGTGCTGGTAGAGGGTTTATAGCATTAGCCTCGATAATTATAGGTGGATGGAATCCTCTAACAACACTCTTAGCCTCATTCACCTTTGGATTCTTTGATGCACTCCAAATGAATTTAGCCCAAATATATAGTGCTATTGTACCACCACAACTATTCCACATGATACCATACATTGCAACAGTTATCGTATTTTCACTATTCTTTAAGAAAGCTAAACCACCATCAGCTATAGCTATACCATACCGTAGAGAAGTTTAGAGAGGGTAATAGTTCTTAGACAACCTTTAATTTATAACCCACCATTTCTGCTAGATACCTAATAGCTTCAGTATGGTCTCCATAAGTTAATGCAACATGGTTTCCTACTGGATCCTCTACTAACTCTCTAGCATTACCGAGTACTCTAACTAGAATCTGAGTTCTACAGTTATCAGGTCTCAAAGGCTTATCGTTTAAAACTACACCTCTACCAACCAAAATCACTCTCCTCCTAGAATCAATTTTAATGAATGTTACTACTTCACCACACTTAGGGTAACCCTCAATCGCAACACTCAATCCAGATTCAAAGTGTGTTCTAAGTGTAAATCTTGATACCATACTTAAAGCTATAGTACAGTGGGCAAATAGTACTCTATCTCCACTAACCCATACAATATTACCCATAAATGATGGTCTATTAGCAATACTTGATAGAATAGCCATGGATATTGTTGCTGGTATATCGCCTTCACAACCCACTATAATACCCTCACTATTCAGTATACTAAGTGCTAGACAGGCTGTAACACCATACCTCAATAGATCAAAGCATCTTATAGTTAACACTCTACCATTATACTTTTTAGTGATCTCTTTAAGTGCTAGATAGAGTCTTAATGCTTCATCAAGATCTCTCTCATTAACACCTTTTACAACTCTATCTAGTCTCCAATCTCTCTTAGTCTTAACAATTTCACTACTAGGTATTTCGGATTTTACCTTAAGTACTTCACCTAAATCTACATACTCCACTTTAAAACCAAAATCTCGTTTAAGTTGAGCCTCCTGAGATATACTGTAGATTAGCCATGGTGAAGGTTTACCTATTGAGATTACTTTCAACCCTCTAATAGTGGATAGTGCTTTTACAGCTTTACTAAAGTATTTTACTCTTTCCACTTCACTCTCTAAAACTAATCCAACATAGTAACCTTCTGCTCTTAGAAGTGAAATAGCTTCAAGAGATGCTGCTAAACTATTTTGAGAATTATGAGCTACTAGTACTGCTGGCTTACCAACACTACCTATAAGGCTTGATATTAACTCTTCAGTTCCACCAGTGAGAACAATTAAGACTAGCCCACTAGTACTCTTAAGTTTAGATAAATCAACACTAGATAGGTCAGTTATTTTATCATAAGTGTAATCAACGTAACCTGATATTTTAGCTCTTATCCTATCTAGTATAGGATCTACTAACTTTGGGTTATGTAGGGGGGATGCTACGGGAATACATACAATACCATACCCTTCCACAGTAACCCACCTTAATCAGAGTATGTTAGATTTAAAATTACACAGTATACTTTAGAGTTACCCTTAACTATTACTGTTCCGGATGAATACTATTGGTGAATACATGAGGGAGAGAGTCGATATTATATTAGCTAATGGAATTATAGTGACATTGGGCCGTAAAGGCATAATATATGGAGGATCTATTGCAATTAAGGATAACAGGATTACCGCTGTAGGGAGAAGTGATGAAATTCTATCAAAATACTACTCCGATGAAGTAATAGATGTAAAGGGTAAAGTTGTACTACCAGGCCTTATAGACTTACACGTACACAATGTTCAAATACTTCTAAGAGGAAGCTTTACTGATAAGTTAACAGCACTACCACCTATATGGCTTAACTTCCTAATACCATTTGAGGCAAATCTAACACCAGACCAAGTTAAAACCGCATCACTACTCTCAATGATAAACATGATTAAGAATGGAACAACATGTTTTGTTGAAGCTGGTAGCCCACATCCAGAAAAAGTAGCTGAAGCAGTATTAGAGACAGGTATGAGGGGTATCGTTACACGTAGTAATATAGATTTAGACCCCAACATTCCAATGTATACTGATACCGAGAAGACAATTAAGGAGAATTTAAAACTCTATAATGAATGGCATGGTAGAGGTAATGGTAGAATTGAAGTATGGTTTTCAGTAAGAGAGATAATGCTCAACACCATTAAGTTAATTGACGAGTTTAATAAGCTAGCTAGAGAGAAAAACACCTACATAACCATGCATTTAGCGGAGGACCGTGTTGAAGTAGACTTTACACTTGAAAAGTATGGTAAGAGACCTGTAGAGTTAATGTTTGAAAGAGGCTATTTAAACGATAGAGTATTAGCAGTACACATGATATTCCTAGACTCAAGAGAGACAGTTATGGTTGCTAAGTCAGGAGCAAGTATTGTATGGTGCCCCTACGTTGACTCCTACCTTATGGGGTTATCGAAGGCTATAGACCTACTAGAGTTAAATGTTACAGTTGGGCTTGGTAGTGATGGTGGTGCATGGTGTAATATGGATTTATTTGAGCAAGGGAGAATAGCTAGAACAGCAGCTAAACTACTCTCAAATATGATTTCCCACGATAAAACAGCTCTACCAGCTAGAACAGTACTATATATGCTTACACGGAATGCTGCTAAAGCAATACATAAGCTAAACTTAGGGGTATTAGAGGAAGGCTGTCTAGCAGACATCATAGTATTAGATATAGATAGGAGTCACCTTACACCACACTATAGTATTGAGGAGGTAATAGTTAATATGGCTAGAGGGAGTGATGTAAATACAGTTATAATTGATGGCAAAATTGTAATGAGAGATAGAAGAATACTGACAGTAAGTGAGGAAAGAGTGCTAAAGGAATTTAATAGAGTCTCTGATAAGGTAGAGCCATTAATAAGTGAACTTCAAAAAAGAGTTTTAAAGCCAGGTAGAGAAAAACATTAATACACAGCT
>DQVH01000144.1 GCA_015661855.1 Desulfurococcales archaeon | reverse complement strand
TCAAGGAGATACCTGGAAAGCTAGGAGTACCTATTCATAAAGGTGAACCCGAAACACCTTACATGAAGAAAATTGATGAAGCAGTATTCCTCATGCCTAGCACTATTGAGGCATATGATTGGCTAGAAAAATATCTTGGAAGAGATCCAGCAACAATACTAAAACATGGAGGAAGTAGTTACGACTACGCTAAGAGAGTGAATCCAGAAGTCTTTGAACTAGTATGTGAAGTACCATACATATATGATGACAGATTAGATAATGATACACAAATAGGGATTCCAAGAAGAGAAATACTAAAACTAGCAATTAATAGGTCGAAGAAAACCCTATATGAGGTAAAAGAATTGTTTAACAAACTAGAACCACATGCATCACCCGACAACCCATTCTATGAGGCGATTAAATCATTCATAGAGTACTCGGAACACCATATCAAGGCAGAAGAGAAATGGATAGAACAAGAACCTAGCCTAGATGAAAGTGCAACAGTAGCTCAAGCATTCAATGCGTATTTAAACACATATTGGGGACCACTCCTACGTTATGGATTACTATATCGTGCAATAGACTACGAGTATAAGAGAAATCCATTGAATATGTTAAAGGAGCTTAAACATGCATCACTAGCAAAAATAAATGATTACATGGAAACATTCAATAAACTAGCAAAATACTATATAGTCCCAATAAGAAATCTAGTCCAAATACAAATGTCTGCAATAATTTCAACAGTCATGTCAATATGATTAGCTAAACCTAACTCCTCATTACCTTTGATTCCAAGAATTCAATTAACCTTATACTGATCCACCCATGCTCTCAGCACATGTATTCTATAACACCTAACGCTATGACTATAGCCTTATTATCATCTATTCCTACCATGACTCATAGTGATACCAGCCCTATCATGCTTGGTCATAGCTATTAGTTTAATTATTAAAGCTAATACACATCGACACTATTTAAGTATAATGGAGTCTTCGGAAGACAAAAAGTAATAGACATGGTATATTCCTTTCAAACGATGATCAAGCAATGATATAGAGATCCTTCTACTAATTCAGAGGCTAATGCATTAAGCATAGCTACGATCTCAGATCAATATGGGGAAGGACGTAAGTGTTAGTAAAGAGTGAGAAATAACTTGATTATCTTGTTCAGTCCTCACACGGGTCTTCATAGCCTTCAGATAGGCTCTGATCCGAGGTCGTTCATCATCTTCAAAATAATAACTAGTTCATCTAGGTTTTTGTATGTTTCTTACACATAGCTTATTTAGGATTATCATTACCAGTTTAGCTTAATTGTATAATGGGTCCTCAATTATGTTTTCAGATAACTTACATAAAATTCATCTCTAATATAGTTTTTCTATTGGTACGAGAATTTTGTAGGAGGTATTATAGGCTTTTAGGTGGCCTCCATCTCTTCAATGTTAACGCGTTACTAGTTACCGATATAGAGCTTAGCGCCATAGCTAGTCCTGCGAATTCAGGTCTTAGTATTAACCCCGTTAATGGGTATAGTGCTCCAGCAGCTATTGGTATCAATACCACGTTGTATATGAATGCCCAGAATAGGTTGAAGGCGATTTTCCTTCTAATGGCTTCACCAATTTCTAGTGCTGTAACAACTCCTCTTAGGTCATTTCTAACTAGGACTATATCTCCAGCCTCCTTAGCTATATCTGTTCCACCACCCATAGCTATACCTACATCCGCTTGTGTAAGACTAGGTGCATCATTTATACCGTCTCCAACCATTGATACAACTTCTCCTTTCCTCTGTAGATTCTTTATAACATCAGTCTTATCCTCTGGAAGAACCTCCGCAATGACCTCATCTATACCTAGATTACGAGCAATAGCTTTTGCCGTGATTCTACTATCTCCAGTTAACATAACGACTTTAAGTCTCTTCCTTTTAAGATAGGATATCACTTGGAAAGCATACTCTCTTGGTGTATCAGCTAATGCTATAATGCCAGCTAGTTCTCCATTGACAGCAACATATATAACGGTTTTACCATCCTCTCTAAGCTTCTTAACGAGATCGTTTACGGGTGTTAAGTTTACGTTGTAAGCTTTCATAAGTTTATCATTACCTACAATGATAGTTTTACCGTTAACCTTAGCTATAACACCCTGTCCGGGTATTGAATTAAAGAATTCTGGTTCAGTATTAACCTCGTTGATAACCTGTTTAGCCTTCTTAACAATAGCTTGAGCAAGTGGATGTTCACTACGTTTCTCAGCAGCATAAGCTATCTTTAATAGATCATGCTCCCTATAGCCATTAACAACGTATATATCAGTAACCTCTGGTTCACCTTTAGTTAAGGTACCTGTTTTATCAAATACCATGGTTGTTAGCTTAGGTATTTTCTCTAGAACCTCCATATTCTTAATTATAATGCCTAGTTCAGCTGCTCTACCAACACCTACAACTATTGCGGTAGGAGTTGCTAAACCTAGTGCACAGGGGCAAGCCACTAATAGTACTGATGCTGTAAATAGTATTGCTAGATTAAGCTGTATATTAGCTATAAGGTACCAGTAACTAAACGTTAGTATAGCAATAGCGATAACTATCCATGCAAAATAGCCTGCAACCTTATCAACAAGTCTTTGTATAGGTGGTTTACCCATCTGAGCTTGTTTAACCAACTTGATAATCTGTGATAGGATAGTCTCCTTCCCAACTCTAGTAGCTATTATTTTTAGTGAGCCACTCTTCAATATCGTTCCAGCAATTACTGGATCTCTTTCCCTCTTAAATACGGGTATGGGTTCTCCAGTAAGCATTGATTCATCAACGTAGCCTTGGCCATCAACAATAATTCCATCTACAGGAATTTTCTCACCCGGCTTAACGATAACTATATCCTTAACTCTAACCTCGTCAATAGGGACTTCAATTTCCTTTCCATCTCTGATAACCTTTGCTCTCCTAGCTTGAAGCTCCATGAGCTTACGTACTGCTTCACCTGTACGTATCTTCATTTTCAACTCGAGGTATTTACCTAGTAGAACAAACGCTATAACAACAGCTCCAGCTTCAAAGTAGGTTTCAGGAGATTCTATAAGGCCTGTCATAACCGCTATACTGAATATGTAGGCGGTACCTGTTCCAAGAGATACTAGTGTATCCATGCTTGCACTTCTATTCTTAAGAGCCTTGTATGCTCCAATAAAGAATTTACGACCACCTATGAGTATTACTGGAGTAGATAGTAGTAGACCAATTACATCCCTATACTCCCAGTAAGGCATTGGTACTCCAAAGAGACCAGCCATTACGTATGTTGCTAACGATAATGCTAATGTAAGACTTAAGACAACAACTTTCCTTAATTTAGTAATCTCCTCTTTGAGGGTCTTACCCTCAATATCCTCAATTTCTATTTCGCCTTTAACACTAGTAACTCTATAACCCATAGACTCTATGAATTTCTTAATCTCATCGACGTTCGTTGATAAAGGATTGAATACAACTGATACGCTTTTAGCAATATGTGATACTTTTACATCGATTACTCCAGATAACGATTTAACTCTATCCTCTATGATAAACTCTTCGTCTACTGAAGAAATACTCTGTATGGTAAAGTGTACTTCCTCCTTACAGACATCATAGCCTATATCTCTAATAGCATTAACAATATCCTTTAACGCTACTTTACTTGGATAATACTCTACTTCAGCTTCCTCACTAGCAAAATTAACTATAGCTTTAACAACTCCTTTAAGAGATCTCAACTTCTTCTCTATAGCTACTGCGCACGATACACAATGCATCCCTATAAGCTTTAACTTCTCAGTTCTAGAATTCGACACCTTTAACCCCCTCTAACAATATTTTTGTAGTGGTCGGATAAATTTTAGGAATCAAAGTATCTATATTTACTTGGTAGATTGTATGGAGAAGGTACCGTTAATAGTGAGATTAAAGGAGGTAAAGGCTTTATCGGATGAGGTAAGAGTGTTTATCCTAGACTTACTATCTAAGAAACCTATGAGTGTTCATGAGATAGCTGAAGAGTTGAGAAAGAAGGGTATGTACAAGAATATCAATACGATAAGATACCATATACAAGTACTCAAGGAGGCTGGGTTAATAGATTTAGTAGCTACTAGGGAGGTTAAGGGTGGTGTATTAAAATACTATGCTGCTAAGGGGAAGGTATATCCATTCGAGGTACCAAAGGACATAGAGGAAGCACTAAAACCTATCGCCAGACAATTATATGAAGGCTTAAAGAAGATAGTTCTAGATTTAATAAGGAATCATGGGGACATTATAGTTGAAACAGCTAGAAAACTAAAACCATGCCCATATTGTATAACAAAACACTTCGCCGAGTATGTTATACTGGAAGCCCTAAGATATGCTTTAGGGAAAGTCATGGAGGATCGTGAAGTAAGGAGGGAAATAGATAAATTTAAAGTAGAAGAGGAGGAGCCTAGTTGAAGCCTAGTACATTATTAACTCTACATCAGCAAGGCTATTATACTAGTGGTTTTCTCACTAACTAAATACAATTGTGATAGTTTTTACTCTTCTTTAAAGGCTCTCAACATTAGTGTATTTAGTAGCTCTTCTAGCCATATTTTCAAAATGCCTGGTATTATGTCAGTGTGAGACTAGGTTCATCACTTTTTCAGGGGCTGTCCGCTTCTTCATCCACTACACATTAGTCTTAGGGAGGTATATAAGCTGTTTACTAGCTACATTGTAATATCTCTTAGTGATGAGAATACGTATGCATATGCTTGGTTTGCAGCCTCTCTTATCCTCTTAAGTTTAGTCTTGTTTCTCACTATACTTGCTGGAGCATATATAACGAATGTTATTCTCGGACTTAACCCTGCTTCCTCAAGTAGTTCAGTTAATGATATTTCACCTGATATTTCAATACCCTCTACTGTCTTCTTACCAGTCTTTATTGTTTGTAACGGGTATGGTAGTGCTGGTAGTGTTCGTTTAAGACTATGATCAATCCATATCTCTTCAGCGATATCTCCTAACCTTTTATCAGATAGTATTTCCTTTAGTATTCTCTCTAAATCTTTAACTGCACCCTCTATTTCACCATATTTAAAGAAGAATGTTGCACTTCTTGCTGGAAGTACAATACTATACCCTGGGCCTATAGGTTTCCATCTAATCCTTCTATGTAGCAGGTCGTTTAAGTATTCTTTAGCCTTTCTAATATTACTATCGGTTTCAGGTAGTCTATTCACCATGTAGAGTATGCTGAAATCGTCTAATTCGAGAAATCTCTCCGGCTTACCCTCAGTAATCTCTAGTACTCTCTGGGGTAATTCTAGGTGTTCTGAAACTAAACCCATAATCTTCTGCACTAATCTATCAAAACTTCTACAAACAGGGTGAAGGTATACTGTTTCAAACATATAGTATCTACTTTGTAGGAAGTTTCTTAATGTGAATAATGCTTTCTCATCTATTATTATTACATCACGGTATGGATATGGGTATGAGTATAGAATTAACCGGTAGTAGTCTATTGTACCATACTCTTTTGTTCCGGTATAATATGAATCTCTCATGAGGAAGTCCATTATATCTGCTGGGTATATCCAGTTTTTAATAGTCATTTGTAGTAATTTCAGTATTGATGGTGCTGACGGATTATACTCCGAGAGTAACTCTAATACTACTTCTAGGAGGTTATCAAATCCAATACTTTTTCCGGTCTTCTCTATTAGTTTAGATAGATCTGAGTTTTTAATGAGACTTAACCCAACCTTCTCATGGTTATCAAGGTTTTTCTTTTTTAGTTCAGGATCCTTCATTAATATTTCCTCTTCAAATGCGTGACTGTATGGTCCATGACCTAGATCGTGTAGTAACCCTGCTACCCTAACAGCTTCAATTAGTAGTGACTTATCGTATCCTTTCAGAAATCCTTTACCAAAATATGTTTCAATATATGATATGAGGTGTTCAGCAAATATACCCGATAAGTACATTACACCTAGTGAGTGCTGAAATCTAGTGTGGTCTGCTCCTGGATACACCATGTATGCTACCTGTAGTTGTCTAATCCTCCTTAACCTTTGAACATAGGGTGTATCTATTATTGTGCCTTCAATCTCCTTATTGTATGGTATGTAATTGTATATTGGGTCTCTAATAACCTCCCACTGTAACTTTTTATGTACTATCGGTATACTCAAGTATTCTCTCCTAAACTGTCTATTACAAAGATAGATAATATATTTTACCTATTAATGGGTTAAATTACTAGGATGATATTATATCAGCTTCAACCTGTAGTTCATTAGGAAGTTCTCTCTAATGAGGTTAGAGAGTATATGTTTTAGAAGTTTATCTCCTGAGTCGCATAGTACCTCAATACTAATACTCCACTTAAACTCTAACTTTCTAAGACTACTTAGTGCTGATATTTCGAGTAGGATACTATCATGATCTTGGTTTGGTATTGCTGTTTTGAGAAAGCGCCATAGCTTTTCAGTATACTCAAATACTTCGCCTAGACTGAAACCTGTAATTGTAATTTTAGTGTCCTCAACTATTACGTCAATACATTTCATTATACCACACCAGTATAGAATGGAGTAGGGGAGATGTTGGTGTTTGAGACTGTTATGATTTTGGTTTTAGAGTTTATATTAGAGCTTTTGTGTTAACTGTACTATTTATTCTCTTATTTGGCTAACGCTATCCTATACACGTCTCCACCCCATATATCTCTAATAACAGGGCTTTCGTAGACTAAATCACCTTTATCATTATATACTTTGAAGTAGCCGTCGATTGGTGTTTCTAAATCTTTAACGTCCATTACAGCTATACCTTTACGGACTATAGCTTCACATATCTTCCCTCCACTCCATAACTCAACTTTATAGTTTTCAGGTAAACCCTCAATACTAATACTACTTCCCGTTTGTGTAGCGAAGTTCTCTGGGGGTATTATCTCTGATTCTCCATTAGCTTTTATCCATCCAAGTTTTACTACTGCATATGGGTGTCTATTGTAGAATAGGAGTCTTAACTTATGGTATCCTGCAGATAGCTCTACTAGTGGGCTATGGTATATTGTTGGTGCTTGATCCCTCCATGCATCTATTAGTAGTTGTCCGTCAAGCCAGAATTTACTACCATCATCTGATAGTATGAAGAATCTATAGGTACCCTCTACTGGTACTACTAGGTATCCCGTCCACTCTACACCAAAGTATTCTGCTGGAATATTCTCTGCAGGGCTATCCCACCATGTAAAATCTATGTTCCCATCGATTCTAGTGTATTTAACTATATCGTCTGTTATCTCCTCTGGTGGTTTTTCACCCTTCCATATGAAGTATTTTCCTAGGAGTCCCTCAATTTTACCCTGCTTTAACCTAATTATTATGTAGCTCATACACACCACTATTAGTGAGGTAGAGGTTATGTTGAGTTTAAAAATCTAGAGGGTAATCGTGGTTATAGTGTTTCTATAGTGGTAATGGTCTAGCCATAACGTATGCATCTTCACCATCAAGATAGTAGCTTTTTATCACTCTCTTCTTTGAGAAACCTAGCTTCTCATACAAGCTTATTGCAGGATAGTTACTTACTCTAACTTCAAGATATACCTCTGATGCCCCATAGTATTTTGAGAGTGCTTTAAGAGCTTCCTCCATTAACGTTCTACCTATCCCCCTCCTCCTATAACCCTCTAATACAGCTAACGATATGATATGACCCTTTCTTACAAGTCCGGGTCTACAGTAGCCCCATCCCAGTTCAACTCTACACATAACGTAGCCTACTACCTCGTTATCTACTTCTGCTACAAGAAATGCTTTTGGCCATCTCTCATAATGTTCCATAAAGAATCTGGGGGTATAGTTTTCCGGTAAACACACTCTGTTAATGTAGATTACTCTCTCAAGATCCTCAGGTTTAAACTCTCTAATTTTGAATCCGTACCTTTCATTAACTCTTATGTATTCTTGAGAGCACATCATATCCTACTACACTACCTCCAGAGTGAAGTATAGTTAATAATGTCTATCCCTCTATAATCCATATAGTTTTATCCTTTTTATCTATTAGTTTAATACCGAGCTTACTAAGTTCACTTCTTATCCAATCCGCTACTTCATAATCTCTTCTCCTACGATGAATTTGTCTAACCTCAACTATTATTTTTACTAGTTCTCTAACTAGGTTTTCACTTGGTGTTAACGGTGGTTGTAAGTATTTATCTAGTACTCCAAGTACTCTATTAAAGTCTTGTAGTATTTCGTAGACTTTAACTACTATTGGGTATTCCGGTTTACCCATTAAACTCTTATTAGCTAAGCTTATGAATTTATGTAGGTATGGCATTGCCTTTGTTGTATTGAAGTCGTCATCTAATGCGTTAAAGAATCCTGTACGTAGTCTCTCAAGCTCCTCTATAGTCTTCCCTACGTTATCAGGTATTCTACTTGGTGGTTCTAATTCCTCTAGATATGCTTTAACTAGTTTAACTAGATTCTCCATTCTCTTCATAACGGATTTTGTATGCTCTAAACCCTCCCATGTAAAGTCTAGTTGACTTCTATAGTGTGTACTGAGAAGGTATAGTCTTAATACTTCTGGCTCGTATTTTGATAGTACCTCGTGTACTGGTATAATGTTTCCTAGGCTTTTACTCATCTTCTCACCCCTTATGGTAAGGTATCCAACGTGAATCCAGTATTTAACCCATGGTTTTACCCCAAAGTATGCTTCACTCTGTGCAATCTCGTTTTCATGGTGTGGGAATATTAGGTCTCTACCACCACCATGAATATCGAATTGTCTGCCTAGATAGCGACTACTCATAACAGAGCATTCTATATGCCATCCAGGTCTACCTGGACCCCAGGGGGGAGTTCCAGTATGGTTCTCCGGGTTTAGCTTTCTTCCATAATGCAAAGTCGTATGGTTTCTTCTTTTCTCTAACTAC
>DQVH01000020.1 GCA_015661855.1 Desulfurococcales archaeon | reverse complement strand
TGTCCACCATACTTTTCAGCTAAACTATCTAAACCCAGTGCTGCATACTTGTAGAACTCGTTTGGCTGTTTAACTATAAACTCTACTGCCTTAATGTACTTCTGGTAGTCTCCCCACTCCAGTTTAACTAGGGTTTCTTTCTCTGAAATTATACCCTTCTCTAGAGCTTCGGTCATCCATGCTAGTATAACACCTGTACTCATAGCGTCTAAACCATACATTTCAACAACGTCCATTAGCTTTAGTAGTCCATCGGTATCACCTACACCTAGCATTGACCCTAAAGCGTATATTGGCTCGTAATCGTATGATACAAACACTGTTTTATAGAAGTATGGTTCAGTCTCGTAGGGTTCTCTTAAAGCAGCTAGGTGGATACATGCTACAGGGCAGTGTGTACATGCAACTCTTCTACCAAGTTTTGTTTCAGCTAGGTGTTCACCACTTATAGTATTTGCTTTCTCGAATTCAGCACTCTTAAGGTTACGTGTTGGTAGTGCTTTAATCTTGTTTAGTGATAGTACGTTAACTGCTGTACCTAAATCATGATACTTCTTCATAGCAGTTGACTCTACAGCTGCCTTAAATATTTCATCGTATACTTTCCTGTACATTTGCTTATCCTTTACAGGTATTGTTCTCTTACCTGTAACCATAACTGCTTTAAGCTTTTTAGAGCCGAATACTGCACCTAACCCTAATCTACCGAAATGTCTATAAGTCTCAGTCATAACTGAAGCATAGCGTACTAGCTTTTCACCTGCAATACCAATCCCCATAATACTTCTAATTCCAGCTCCACCCTCGACTTCACGAATAACTCTACTAACAGTAATAGCACTCCTCATACCCCATAGTGCTCTTGCATCTCTAAATTTAACACCCTTACTGTCGATTACTAGGTATACTGGTATATCACTTGAACCCTTAATTACTATTGCACCGTAACCTGCACTCCTTATCGCAATAGCCGATCTACCACCTGCATGGGATTCACCATAGTTACCTGTTAGTGGACTCTTAAATACAGCTACAGTTTTTGATGCTAACGGGTACATTGCTGTTAAAGGTCCTACAGCAAATACTATAACATTGTCTGGTGCTAGAGGGTCTACTCCTTTCGGTAACTCCTCCTCTAATAGTTTAACTGCAACACCAACTCCACCAAGATACTTTTCGAATAAATCCTTCCTCTCTTCAATCCAGAACTTCTTAGACGATAAGTCTACATATAATACTCTATAGAGTAGTTTATCTACGCACGACATTACCCTTCCACCTCGGTTAATGCTAGTACTTCATGTACACAGTAGTTTACACAGTAGCCACAGTGAACACATATAATTGGCTTATTAGACTCTTCATCCCAGACTATAGCTCCTATAGGGCATGCACTCCTACACATACCACACCCAATACACTTACTATAGTCTACTATTACACCACCACCCTTCCTAGGCTTCAATGCGTTAGTAGGGCAAACTGATGCACATGGAGGATCACTACATGCCCTACAAACTACCACTACAAACCCTCTCTCAATACCTCCAACACTTCTAACCTGTATTGCTGATTTGGCTAGTCCTCCATCACCAAACCTTCTAGCACAAGCAAACATACACAGCTGACAGCCAACACACTTCTCAGTGTCAACTACTGATAGCCTATGTGGCATAATAGCACCCCGTACTGTAGGGAACCTAATTACTATTAGGCTCGAATCTACAGTAACTAGGTTTAACTATAAAAATTTACTGTAATGGATTATCTCGGAAAGAATATTAAGGCTTTTACAGTGTGTACCCTAAACTCCTAAGATAAGCTATGTTTCAAGATAAACTCGTTAAGCTCCCTATATACGGTTTGTAGCTCTCTAACTATTCTATCCCTGAATTCCCTAGAGTATACTAGTCTACCATTGACTATAGTGAATTCCACGTTTAACCCTGTAGCTGAGTATACTATTGCTGATATTAGGTTATCTTCTCTAAGTGGGTTAAGGTTTAGTTCGTTAGCATTTAAAGCTATAATGTCTGCTAAATAGCCTTTCATAATTCTCCCAGATTTTATACCAAGTATTCTAGCACCATTAATTGTAGCTAAGTCTAGAGCGTGTTGTGCTTTAACATCTACACTCCAAAAGCTATGTCTCTGTAGTAGTATAGTATTCTTCATCTCTATGAACATGTCTAGTGAGTTATTACTTGCTGCACTATCAGTACCAAGACCAACAGTAATACCCTTATCCAGCATAACGAGTAGTGGTAGAATTCCACCTGTTGCAAGCTTCATATTTGATGTAGGACAGTGTACAACTTTACAGTTACACCTACTTATAAGCTCTATCTCCCAACTAGTAATCCAGCCTAAATGAACTAGTATCATGTTCTCTGAGAGTACACCAAGCATGTTTAAGTATTCTACGGGGAAAACATTATACTCCTTCTTACATTCGTAAACTTCCCTCCTAGTTTCAGAGACGTGGATGTGAATATCGACATTGTATTTTCTCGCTAAATTATATCCCTCAATAATACCATTTTTAGTACAAGTGTAGATTGAATGAATGTTTATTACTGGTTTAACTAGGGGGTCGTTTCTATACTTTAGGATGAACTCTTCAACCTCTTTAAGCCTCCTATCTAGTGATGTTGTACTTACCTTATCCATTATTGTATAGCCTAGTTTAACTCTAATACCTAGCTCTTTAGCTACCTGTGCAACCTCCTCTGGGTAGAAGTACATATCTAGGAAGCCTGTTATACCGTTAGCTAACATTTCATATATTGCTGCCTTGGCAGCTAATCTAATAATTCTCGGTGTCAATTTTCTCTCCAAAGACCATATTTTCCTAAGCCACTCATCCAACTCTGCATCATCATAGAATCCCCTCATTAAAACCATAGCTGAATGTGTATGTGCATTAATTAGACCCGGCATAACTATTTTATCTGAACAGTCAATAACTTCATCATCTCCCCTTATGTTTTCACCTATCTCAACTATAATGCCATCCTGTATTAGAATATCCTTATCCTTTAGTATTCTCCTTGAGTAATCCTGTGTTATAATGTACTTACACCTTCTCAATATCATTTCTCAGTTAACCTCACATCTTCTAATAGTAGCCTGTATGAGTATGGACCCTCCCTTATAACTCTTGATTTCCTTATCTCTATCCTCCTCTTGAATAAGGGGGCGTCTACTACTAGTGTTTCTGCTTCACCACCTTCAAAGGCTGGGTTAAAGCCATACCTTCTAGATAAACGTATAATATCGTGTATATCACTTATGCTTAGTACTTTACCTAATAGTTTTACTGGTATCCCCATAGAGTTTATAGCTGTAATGATAATCTTGAATCCTGACTCTACAAGTTCAACCATGTATCTCTCCTGATTCTTCCTCCATAGGGGGGAGTATACCTTAAGATTCAACTCTTCACATACAATGTTGAAGTTCATTCTCTGATAGTCTGATAGTAGTGCTCCAGTAACTAAACCTCTAATACCATACCTCTCCTTAATGTCTAGTAGGATCTCTTTAAACTCGTCTATCTCTCTACCTTTAACGCCACTAACATAGTGGAGTTCATGTGGTATCTCTAGAGCTTGTGCTTGTAGTTTTGTAACTTCAACTAGTGGGTAGTGGAACATCCATGAGTCTTTACGTTTAGGCTTAACTGATAAGAGTACTTTAACATCGAATGCATGTAGTACTGCCCAGTGTAGTGCATATGTACTATCCTTACCACCAGTAAACATTACAGCTACAGGTATAGCCATTAAGTAAACACCTAAAATTAAACTTCTAAGATGGCTTCACCTATAGCATGTAGTAGTTCCTTTTAGTTTTGAGCTACATGAAGTACTGTTAAACCCGCTATATTAAGGGTTTGTGTTGAATGGTATTAATTTTTGTAATAGTTTAAGTAAGCTTTAATAGTGTTTATCGTTGTCTTAGTGTTTAGAATGTGAGGGTTTAGTGGTGGTGGATTTCTATGTTGAGTGTTGCAGTTATTGGTGCAGGTTATATGGGTCGTGCTCACTGTAGGGTTATTAGTGAACTTTCATCAATATATCCTATACAGCTTAGTGCAGTAGTTGATGTTGACTTTGAGAAGGCTAGGAGACTTGCTAAACAGTATAATGTTAAAGCCTACTCTAACGTTGATGATCTGGAGGAACACGATATAGTAGTAGTTGCAACAACAACTTCTAGCCATCACGTTGTTGTTGAAAGAGTTGCTAGTAAGACTAGTTACTTATTTGTTGAAAAGCCTCTAGCTGACACTATTGAGCATGGTGAGAGAATTATCGAGGTTTGTAGTAGATATGGTGTTAAGGGTATGGTGGGGTATATTGAGAGGTTTAATCCTGTTGTAAGAGCACTACTTAGAGAGGTTAAGAGGGGTACACTAGGTAACATTATATCCATTATTGCTAGACGTGTAGGACCATACATTCCAAGAATTAGAGATATAGGTGTAGTATTGGACTTAGCAACACACGATATCGATATAGCACATTTAATCTATGGCTCATGGCCTAAAAGTGTTTATGCACATGTTGAAAAAGTTGTTAACGAAGTCTATGAGGATTCAGCAGTAATAGTGTTAGAGTTTGAGAGAGGTAGAGTAGCAGTGATCGAAGCTAATAGGATAACACCATTTAAGGAGAGAAAGCTCATAGTGACAGGTACAAAGGCAGTAGCATACTTAGACTATCTCAATCAAAACTTAACAATATATACACCAGAGTGGACTATGGAATCTAATATTGCTAGAGAGGAGCCATTAAAAGTGGAGTTGAGAGAGTTCATAGAGTCAGCTCTCTACAATAGGGAACCACCAGTACCATTAAGTGATGGACTAAAACTTCTTGAGATAGGGTATAAGGCGTTAAAGAGCTCAAAAACTTAAAATCCATTTAAATCAGTAATCCTAAGCTGAAACGCTATGGAACACACATTCACCTATAGTCTCTACTCGATAACATGTCCTACAGAGAAGGCTATAATTTATTCTAAGTGTAACTTCTCTCTACGGAGGCTCTACAAGGAACCGCTAGAATGATTTTTATGGGTAGTAGTGTATTTAAAGGAATATTTCACGCATTTTAATGTAAACTTCGTATAGTGGTTTGTAGGGGTTAGCCATATCCCATGGCACTTCTGCTACTAGGTATCCTTGGTAGCCTATATCCCATAGTGCTGTTTTTACTGCATCCCAGTTTATACTACCTGTTTGTGGTATTCCAAATTTTAACTCATCTATGTTGAAGTCTTTTACGTGAACCTGTACTATATCTTTACCTAGTATTCTTATCCAGTGTTCTGGTAGGCTATGTGGTAAAGTGTTTCCTACGTCAAAGTATACTTTAACATTTTTCTCACCTACTTCATCTATTAGTTTTTTAAAGTCTAGTGGGCTTGGGAATAGTCTATTCCATGATGGCTCTAACCCTATGATTACGTTGTAGTCTTCAGCTATTTTGGATGCTTTCTTTAGTACTCTTGCAACTCTAGTGAAGTGTTCGAGATAGTTTATCTCTGAAACTGCTACCCCGGGTATTACAAGTACTACGTGAGCGTTAACAGTAGCTGCTACTTCACATTGAATCTTTAATACCTTTAATGCGCTCTCTCCATCAGTAACCATATTGTAACGCCAGTAGAGTCCTGAAGCAATACTAGGTATCTCTATATCCAAGGTTTTAGCTTTCTCGAGAATACTCTTCCACTTCCTAGTTCTCTCAGAACTTGAAAGCTCTAAATCCTCATCAACTATAGCTAGTTCAACACCATCATATCCTATCTCCTTAGCTTTAGCCATAAATTCGTATGGGTTTCTTAAGGGTTTCGGGAGACACCATATACTAACTCCAAGTTTCACCATAAGCTAGTATTACACCCCACACTTAATCTAGGTGGAGTAGATACAGTTATATTTTAACTATGAATTTACCGTTAGCTTTGGTCATGAATGGTACAATATCGTATTTGTTTAACTGTACACAGTATTCTACATCTCTTGAGTAGCCTAGTTTCGATATATGTCTAGATGATAGTGATAGCCTTACTATGTCTAATAGTTTATCCTTATATGCTTTGTAGAGATGTATTGCCGCTAGTATGTTGTCTGGTAAACTACTATAATCTAATGGCATATAGCTTGCTATTGCACCTGCACATAGGAAGTCGTCTAGAGCGAAATGAGTCCTCCTATACCCTGCAAGAACTATAGCTATATCCCTATTGAGTAGTCTGGCTCTTCTATACGTGTATTCTGCTACCGCTTTAGCATTAAGAAATGAGCCGATGTAGACTTCATCGTACCCTCTAAGTGTACATAGTAGTTGTATTCCAGATGTAGATCTGTGAACTATAATTTTGCCCTTAACGTTTACCTTGAATAGTTCTAGTGGTGAAGGGCCTATATCGAAACCTTGTATTCTATCCCCCTCAACTTCGCCTGCAAGTAGTACTTCACTATTCTCACGTTTAATCTTAAATGCCTCATCAACTGTAGAGACGGGTATGATGTATTTTGCTCCTAAAGCTAAAGCTGTAACTATAAAGCTTGTTGCTCTAAGAGCATCAATAACTATTACCACAGGCTTATACTTAATAGCCTCTTGAGCTCCAGACTTAAACCACCATAGTGATACATTCATCTACTATCAGCTCGATCAATATTTGGTGTAGGAGTGGGATTTTTATGTTTTACCATTGTTTACTCCTGCTGTTTAGTAGTAACCATTATTGGTCTTAACTCTATTACTGCCTGTACAAGCTTTCTTCTACCACTAGCTAGTGCACGCCATAGAGTCCCCCTTGAAATACCCATTCTTTTAGCTGCTTCATCTTGAGTTAAACCATCAACATAGACTAGCCTTAATGCTTCAAGCTCGTCAGGTAATATCTCTATAGGCTCTCTCTCCGATAACATTTGACCATTCACATAGGGTACGAATACTATGTTGCCTTGAATTCTAAACCATATTATTCTAGGCTTCCTTGGTCTA
>DQVH01000037.1 GCA_015661855.1 Desulfurococcales archaeon | reverse complement strand
TTAAACCAAATACTATGACGCTTCTAGCTATACTTAAAGGTAAGGCTATACTAGGTATCCCATCAGGTATAATGCACTACCCCAACAGGAACATTCTAGACATAATACTACCAAGACTTATGGCTGGTGAAGTGTGGAGTAGAAGAGAGATTATAATGTTAGGGGTTGGAGGGTTAATGGAAGAGTTTATTAGAAAACATTAAGACCATAATATGAGAACTAGATGTCAAGTGAGGTGCTACATAATATTATGAGGCTTTCACACATCCCTATACCACTAGTAATACTATTAAACATACTACTTCTAACCTTAACCCCCCTCTGTAGTATTGAAAGTAATGTAGGTAAGAAGTATACATACGATTTCAATTTAACATTCAAATTTAATATTCCAGGAGAGAACATTACAGTAAAAAGTGTAGTATTAAATTACACATTAACCTTACTAACTATTGCAGAGTATAATGCTAACTACTTCCTAATAGACATAGTTGATAAGAATGATCCTACAAGATACTTAAAGGCTAACTTCTATCAGAGTAAGGATGGACTCATTCTGGGATTCCACGTTATTGAAGCCCATAAGCTTAAATGGCTTGTGGAAACACTATGGCATTTAGTGTTAATGTTGAGTTTAGCTAAATTCGATAAAGGTATTAGAATTGACATTTTCGATGTATTTTATAATAGATTAAATGAAACCCATGGACAATTATGGAATGTATCATTAGCATGTATTTCTATTGATGTAGCTAAGAGGAGTACTAGAGAGATAGCATATGAAGTTGATAGTTTTCTCACGGAAGTCTCTGTTACTAAAGTGGTAAACTATAGGGTGCATAGTCTTAGTGTTTATAAGTATAGTTCTATAAGTGAAGGTAATGTAACAATAACATACAGTAATGAAGGTATTATACCATGTGAGGCTACATGTAAATTCACTATAGCACTCTTTATGGAACCATATACTCACTCAATACGTGTTCTTAGTGAAGCTAAACTAAAATTAGTTAGAGTAGATGGTCAAATATTTCCTCTAAGTTTACACCCCAATACATCGTATAGAGGGTGGTAGTCTACGAGTAAACATACCATCAAGTATACTATTAGTTTAAACTCTATACTCTACCTACTACTCTTACTTTCACTTGTATTTAATGGGTGTGTAGTTTACGTTACTCTACTATTCACAACAACACTAGGTGCTGTAGGATTTTGGATTCCATTCTCAACACTAATAGTAATAGTTATACTTAGTATTCTACACTCTCATAGTGATTTATCTAGAATGCTACTCTTCCTAAAGAGTAATAGACCTTACAAAACCATTTACACTATACTAGCATTTATAGCTTCATCACTTATTTTACTAGTGAATGCTAGTATACTCCAATCTATAATTACATGTTACACTCATAGTGTAATATCATATTTCATTTTAGTTTTAACCATTGTACTTATAGCATATATAGTGAGGTTTAGGGAAGGTGTATACACTATAGTTTTATCATCGCTTATCCAGATGGTATTACTAGTGGTATTGCTAATACTAACTTCAAGCTATATTGGTGGTTATAGGGGGCTTCTCTATAGAGTAGCTAACGTTATGGTGAATATATTTTGGCCTGTAGCTAGCTATCCACTATATCTACTAGTTTTAAACTTAAGTACACTATTCTATCTAGAGTCTTGGAGTATTAGGAGTAGAATTGAAGTAGCTAAGACTAGTCGTTTAGGATTTATAGTGTTCATTTTAGGCCTAGTATACTCGATAATACTAGTGTATGTTGGGTTAACGCTATCACCATATGTAGTAGGTGGTATTGAAACACCACTACATATGATTTTAAGCATTAAGTTTTATAGTAGTAGTTTACTTGCATTCCTAGTCAGTATGGTACTTGGATTATCATCGCTATGTATATTAGCATACTCTATTACAGCATTACATGACATTCTATCTCAACTAGTTAAAGCTAGTAATGTATGGACTGTAAGGAACCTACTATACCTAGCTTACATAATAGTATTATCTTCAGTCTCATTCCTTTTTGGAACAAGTATACTAGTTGACATGTTAGTATACTATTCACCGATAGTAGTTATTGTAGGTGTAATTTTAACGGTAACATACAAGTTAGCTAGGGATAGTGAGAGATTTATAACAGTATATGTAGCGTTATGTATTGTAATCTACATAGTTCAACTTATACTATTAGGCTCAATAAGTATTTCATGTCTATTCAGTGTAGTTATATCGCTAATACTAGTATACTTCAACCCGTTGAGAGTACTCAAATAGCTTTACACTATTTAAGGAACATAACTGGGTATTATATGTTTTTAAGTGTAGTTGGGAGGTTAATTTAAGCTCAAACCAGTATATACACCACCATTACCAACTTAAAGTTACTGTAATAACGGTTTTAAACTCTTAAAACCAATATTACCGTTCTGGAGAGTATGGGTGTTAATGAGATTTTAGAGTATCTAAGTAGAGGGGATTATGTATTAGCTGATAGGATTACTAGGCTTAAAGCTAAACAGCACTATTTAAGTTATGTGTCTAAACTGAGCTGTGATGAGAAGTTAGAGCTTATTGATAGAATTACTGGAGGTCTTGGATATAAAGGGCGTGATCTAAATATACTCCAAATGAACTTTGCTGGTACAGTAATATCGTGGATTGAAGCTGTTAAGCCTAAAGCTAGAGTGTTAGAGGTAGGTACTGGTCTAGGTAGAACATGCTTTATAGTAGTAAGTAATGTTGATACACAACTCTACCTAACATTGGATAACTCACTAACTATGATATCTATAGCTCTCTATGCAAACCCAATTAGAGAGTATATGATGGCGTTGAATAAGAGTTGCGTAAAGGTTGTATGGGCTGACGCCACTAAAGCCGTCAATGCAATAGATGATAGTTTCGACCATATAATTCATGATGGAGGACCCAACCCAAATAGAAACCCGAAACTATTCAGTAAGCCATTCCTAACAAGACTAGTAAGATTATTGAGAAGAGGCGGGACAATATCAGTATTTGCTGGTATGAACCGTTTTTGGCAAGAGAAAATATATGCAATTCTAAATGAGATAGGTATTAGAGTTGAAGAGGCAGTACACCTACCATCATCTAGAGCAATAGTATACCATGGGGTAAAGGTTGTTTAGAGGAGTAATACCCTATGAGCGATAGGATACCAGTATGTGATGAGGTAATTGAGGATATTAAATCTGATGAAGCTAGGAGAATAGTCCATATACACTATGAGCCTCCAGTGGAACCTGAGTATGGACCTTTAGTTGACGAACTAGATATACACCCAATATTAAAGGAGAGACTTAAGAAACAGGGTATACTGAGACTATACGAGTTTCAAAGTAGAGCAGTAGAGAAGATTAAGAATGGTAAATCAGTAGTTATAACTGCCGGTACGGGTGCTGGTAAAACTGAGGCATTTCTAATACCAATACTCGACTACATTCTAACACATAAACCTAAACATACAGTAGCTCTAATCATATACCCTACTAAAGCTCTAGCAAGAGATCAGTTTAGAAAAGTAGAGAAACTTATAGGGCCACTATTTGGATTCTATAGTGCAATATATGATGGTGATACACCTCAAAAGGAGAGAAAGAGAATATACGAGAAACCACCCCAAATACTAATAACAAACCCGGATATGATACATGTAGCATTACAGGAGGTACCAAAATTTAGAGATCTAGTACGAAACGTTAAATTCATAGTACTAGATGAATTACACACATACGAAGGGGTATTCGGATGCCACGTAGCATACATTATTAGGAGGCTAAAGAGGATACTAAGGGATAAACCCATACTAATAGGGTTATCAGCAACTATAGGTAACCCAGTAGAACATGCACTGAAACTATTCTCTGAAAAAGTTGAACATATCTCAACAGTTAAGGGTAAGAGAGGGCCAATATACCATGTAATGTTGAGACCAATTTATAGGCCAAGACTAGTTGAAGCTCTAGAAATACTTAGTATACTACTTAAACACAACTTGAAAAGTATAATTTTCGCTGATAGCCATAGAGCAGTAGAGCTACTTAAGAGAATGGCTGTAGAGAGGAATATACCACTTGAAATACATAGGGCTGGATTAAAACCTGAATTTAGAGTTAGAGTTGAACAGGACTTTAGGAGGGGTATAGTTAAGGCTGTAGCAGCTACACCAACACTAGAACTAGGTATCGATATTGGAGACTTAGATGCAGTAATACTCGTAAACATACCACCAACATACTCAAAATACCTTCAGAGAGTTGGTAGATGTGGTAGAAGAGGTCAAAAAGCATACGTATTTACAGTACTAGGTGAAGACCCAATAAGCTACTACTACGAAAAATACCCAATGGAATTCTATAACTCAAAACCAGACGATGTAGCATTAGAGTTACATAATGAGGAGGTTGCAAAAATACAGATAATCAGTATGAGTAGAGATAGATGGATTAAAATTGGAGAACTAGACAACTTCACATGGAAAATAGTGAAACAGTTAATAAAGGATGGATATTTAACTCGTAAGGGTAAATACATTATACCAACGAGGAAAGCTGTAGAGTATACTCGTAAAAACATTAACCTAAGGGGTATGGGAGTAACCATATCAATATTCAATGAGAGAGGTGAGTATCTAGGCTTTCGCGAAATGCCTATGGCTATGAGGGAGCTCCACCCATACGCTATATACTTTCTGGGTGGTGAAGTATATGAGTCCATAGAGTTCGACATTAATAGTAGAAAAGCTATAGTACGTAAACTACCATACTCTATACAGTACTATACACTAGCATTATACAGTGGTAGTGTAAACACTATAGACATTATCGAGAGTAGGAATACAAAGTACAATATTGAGGTGTACTATGCTAACATTGAGATTACAGAGCAAGTCTACGGGTATATAGTTAAAGACTATAAATCCCATGAGACAATTGGTGAAAATATACTAGATGAGCCAGTAAACTATACATTTAAAACTAAAGCTCTAATTCTAAGATTACCTCAGGTCAGTGAGTGGAGTTTCAATTACATGTTGAGCGCTTACCACGCATTTGAACATGCTATGATAGTAGCCGCTCAAACAATTATTGGTGCATCACAAAGCGACCTTGGAGGATTAAGTTACCCCTCAGGACACATAATAGTATATGATGGTAGTATTGGTGGTAGTGGTCTCTCGAAACTACTATACTTAAACTTTGAGAGAGTTTTAGAAAGAATGTATAAAATGCTAACCCAATGTACATGTGTTGATGGATGTCCTAGATGTATTTACACACCATACTGTGGTAACAATAATAGAATGTTATCACGTAAAGGTGCAATAGAAGTATTAAGGATACTGATGGGAGGAGTTAGAATTGATGTTTCAGAAGAACCCTATGGTGAAGCATTAGCGTAATATAAGTACACACCTTCATAACCGTAGAGAGTTTCTATGGTAAACTTTATATCTGAGTACATTCTAAAAGAGCCCACGACAACCTATATCAGAGGTTTCAGTGATGTCAGAGGCACAAGCTCCAGCTCCAAGTAATGTAGTACTAGTTGGAAAGAAACCCGTAATGAACTACGTACTAGCAACACTAACACTACTAAATCAGGGAGTAAACGAAATAGTAGTAAAAGCTAGAGGGAGAGCAATAAGTAAGGCAGTAGATACAGTAGAAATAGTAAGGAATAGATTCCTACCAGGACAAATAGAGGTTAAAGAGATAAAGATAGGCAGCCAAACAATAACAGGACCTGAAGGAAGACAATCAAGAGTATCAACAATAGAAATAACAATAGTTAAAAAGTAAACACAAAAACACTAAAACAACACTATACAATTAGTGTTTTTCCCTTTAAAACCAACCTCTTTCAAATCAATTAATACCACAATTACCAGGCTAGGTAAACGTTAATGGAGCAATATAATTACCGAATTCTCCACGAGATCATTAGAGAACTAAACTTAAACAGTAAGGTACCTATAGATCTAGTTAAAATAATATTTGAAGACTTGATTAAAGAATTCTATAACTTAAATCGTAGAAAGCCTACAGAGAAAGAATTGTATGCTTTAGCACTACTAGCTTTAGATGAAGCTATGATGAAGGTAAGCTATGTAATAATATAGTATGGTCTATCGCTTTTATCGTCTTCACTCTATTTAAGCACTGTGACATACTAGCATTTTTAGTGGAACTTCTATTCCGCTTACATATTAAAACCTATGTGAGTTCATGGACTGTTAAGATATTTAATCGTTTTTACTTTCATCTTCAAGAGATTTAAGAATTCTCTTAATTTTCTCATAACTTGACCTCTTATCCTCCTTAAACTCCTCACTAATAAAGTCCTTAAGGGATTTCACTCTACTCCTACCTAGACGGATACTATCTATCTGTTTAGCTTTCTCAACATAGCATTCAAGTGTACTATTACCTTTGAGAACACGTTTCTCCCCAACCTCACTCCCTCCACTAGCGTTCATGTAGTATTTACATGTCCTCCAACCTCTCCGACATCTTTGAGAGTCAACAACAGCATACGCTAGATGAATAGGTACTAGAAGACACTGTCCATACTTATAGTATGGACAGGTGCTATCTCCACTACCAGTATCTTTAGACACAGTAACACCTGGGATGAGAATCTATACAGTTAATGTATGTTAAATGAAACGCCCTATAAACTCATTAAGTCAGGTTAAAAATGTAAATGAACACCTACTTAAATTATCTACTTAAACTATTTAGTGTTATAGAATAGCCGTAATACTATTTGCTATTTTACTCCTCCTCAAAAATTTCAATAAGAATTCTAGCTTTAACCTCTCTCTTCGTAAATGGTGGAGGTGATGAGCCAAGGTCTATAGCGAATACTATGGTATTACCAAGTGCATCCTTAAATCTAACCTCGGCAATATACTTCTTCTCTGGACCTCTCTGAACAGCACTCATTAACGCCTCATAGATTCTTGAAAGAGCCATTTGTAAACTTACAGGACTAGTAAAATCTTCTGGTTTCAACTGAATCTGCATAAACGCTGGTATTATCTCACCTATCCTAGCCTCACCCTCAAATATTGCTACACGTTTCCTCTCACTTTCAAGTGACATTCTAAAAACCCTGAGAGTATGGTATTACTGAGAGAAATAGTATTATAGCTTATATAAAGGGTTTACCCAGTATAAGCTAATGGTTATTCTTACTTGAATTTTGTTTCTCGAGGATTTTTAACTTCATAAACGGTATTTTAGATATAGCTTCAAGAATTTCTGAAGGTAGTCCTTTAATACTAACTTTACCATTACTCTCAAACCCTACTTCAACCTTTAAACCACTTGATTTAGCTCTCTTTACAAGTCTTTGCATAAGATATGTTGTAGCAATACGGTCGAGATACTCCTGTAGATCAGTAACCTCATAGTCAACTTTATTAGTACGCTTCAGTAATCCTAAATGTCTAAGTCTCTTTACAATATTAAATGCAGTCTTTCTACTCATAAATAAACTTAAAACCCCAATAATCTCCCCAATGTTAACCTTTTTACCCTTAAACAGTCGGAAAAGTAGATAGTATGTGATAAACTCTCTCTTCTTAGGCCACCGCATTTTCGATAAAACCTCACCTAACAGTTACACATACTATTACGCATAATATTCTAAAACGTACTTAAAGATAGTCTATGGCGTATAAAGTAATAGATTAAAATTAATAGCTTAAAGTTAACAGATTCTAGTGATAATATGTAGCTAGGTTGATATACTGCTATTACATAGATAGTTTTAGATGATGACTCCGGCAGGATCAGATTTGGTGATGACTCGCTTTAGGGCTGAGGTAATTCAAATTCGTATCCACATTTAGGGCACTTAATGAAATCGCATGTTAAACTTGTTGAGAGTACCGGGCACGACTTACATGAGTATGCTCTAGCATAGGATGTATCAAATCTAAATCCGCACCTTGGGCAAGTAACAATCATTACTAATTCACCCTCTCAATGGTAGTAGATGTAACTACTACATTTAAACTCTACTAAACACTACTATATAGTTATCATGTAGTAGTGAATTTAGATAGCTGATAGATCGAAATGGCCTACAACTGGTAGTGGTGTTTTAATTGTAACATAGGATAGCCTTAGTATATGTGATTTCACAACAGCAACTCTATCACTAACCTTCACAATGAACCTCTTATACTCACTTGGTAGATCAAGTTTATCTATTAGAGCTGGATCCATTCTGAATATAACCTTAGTATTGGTTAATTGTAGAACTATATCGTGTACATCTTTTGGTGAGTGTGTTGCAAATATTATACCTAAACCTCTAGCTCTACCAAGTCTAGCTATAGAGGCTAACATGTTAGCTACTTGGACAACGTATTCACCTTCACCACCACCTACTGCTGGGAAGAATCTATGAGCTTCATCAACAACTACTATAACCGGTTGTGTACGCTCCCTTCTAGCATACTTTAGAATTTTCCACTTAAACGCTCTACATAGTATTCTTAGTGCAACAATGCTCTCAACATTACCAGCTAGTATTGGTGTATGTTCTCTTAAGAACTCTAAGTCTATTACTATTAGTCCTCCCCGTAGAGTTTCTAGTAGCCAGTATAGATCTGGCTCGTAAACATACTCGTTACCCAAAATGACATCAAATATTCCACTATCCTCTAGTACTCCAAGATTTCTAACAATATTCTCTATAGTACCTCTATGTATACCTAGTTCATGGTATACTATATCGCTTGGAGACACCCTCCCCTCATACCCTCCTCTCCCCCCACGTCTATCCCTAAGACTTTCCCTAAGTATGCTAATTAGGTCTTTTAATGTGTAAACTTTAATACCATGCCTTTCTAGTGCTAGAATTATTCGTGGTAGTTGATCTCTAGCTTGACTTGTAAGGAATGGGTTTAACTCTGCAAGTTCACTACCCTTAACCTCGGTAAACTTGAAAGCATAGGGTACTATGTTTACTGTTATCTCCCTCAACCTATCTTTAAAGCTGTATTTGATTTTTAACTCAACATATCTTCTAGGCTGGTGCCCTACAACTCTCACTTTAACATCTTCTACTGTTCCAAGTAGTATATCGGATATCACTCTACTATAGGTTACTTCAAAGTAGTATCTCGCTAGTATCTCAAATGCTTGTCTAGAATCCCTAATTACAATGTTTTTCTCTTTACAGTATTCGTTTATTTTCTCAGTGAGCATTCTAGTAACAGGTACTATTATGGTGATTTTGTCTGGTGGTTTAATATCGCCATATACTGATTCTGCAAGTTTAGTTTCAAATTCAAGGTTAATGTTTGGTGTTTCCTCCCATAACCTATCTAGTACCATGTGTACGTAGTCTCTTGTTGAATCGATAACTATAACTGTAGGCTTCATATTAACTGGTTTTACAGTATACTCTTTCATGTTTAGTAGTGCTGTAATAAGGTTTTTCATAAACGTTGTCTTACCTGAACCTGTTGTTCCAAGAACTAGAATGTGCTGATAGAATGCTTTAAGTGGTAGTCTCACTTTAGCTCCCTCAATAACGTTTTCAGCTACTGTTAGTGAGCCTAAAACTACACCTTCAGATGGTAGTCCAAGTATTTTCTCTAAGATTCTAGGTTTAGGCTTAATTATGGGGGATTGTGGCTCAATAACGCATGTTGCAGCTTTAACCTCGTCAGTTTCAGGATTCCATATGAGTAGTGGTTCAGCTTTAACTCTAGCTCTAGTTATTAAACCTGATGCATCAATTTTTGGAGTAAGACCTGAGGTATCGGGTACTCCAACTTCACTCATTAAATCCCTTCTCTCAACACCTTTAACTTTTAAGCTTACTACATAACCTGACTTTACATCAACAGCGGCTAAGTACGTACCTGTAGTAGCTATACTCTCAAACTTAGTAAAGTACTGGTAAGGGTCAACATCAAATTGTATTAGGTGGGATGACTCATCAGCTTTTGAGGGTGTAAACCTTGAAACAAAACCTACTATCTCACCATACTCTGAAGCCTCTTTAAGTGCTTTCTCAAGTCTAACTTTAGCTTCAATATAGGCTTTAGTTATATCATTTGAACTCATACTCTGACATCACCTGTAAGAATTGTAGTCTAGTATCATAGGTTAAAGGTATACCCATACGTGAGTAGTAACTTGTATAGTATGTAAATAGCATTGTACACCACTTATTACACCTACTATGTGCTAAGTGTAGAGAGTAGGGTATGGTTGTTGAGTGGTTTACTGCATCATATGCTACCCATGAGAATACTATGTTACCGAGCATTCTATACATGTTCTCGGAGACTTCTACTCTCAAAATTCTATGGTTAACGAGACTATACGGATGGTATGGTACAAAAATGTAGCCTATAACCTTTAACGGCATATCCTTAATCCTCAGTACATCTCTAATGCTAGTTCTAACCTTAAATGGCCCTATCAGTAGTGGCTTTAGTGGAGTACGAATAATACCCTCTGATAATGCTTCACTAATTAACCTATCAACTACTACTAGGTCGTTTCCACCCGAAATATTAATCTTGAGAGCCCCCTTCACCTTATCGTTAAACTCCTGTGATTTCGATAGTATTTTCGATCTCTCAATCCTCTTTACTACACCTATAGTAACAATCCTTTTAGAGTCAAGTCTTAAAACAGCTTCCACTCTATCCTTTAGAATCCTCCTCCAAGCCTTAATATAGTATTCTTCAACTGTTTGCTCAAATAGCACTCTAGGTATATGGTATAGAGGTCCATCAACAACTACAACTCTATGCTTTAACCCTATTAGTAATCTCTCATCAACTTTTGGTACTAAGTTTAATAGTGTATTTTCAACTCTAGCTCTAATCTCATCAACTACTTGATGTCTATTATAATTACTATCATACAGTTTACCTACAGGATTATATTGTGTAGCTGATGGTGGTAAATCTAATACTACATTATCTGTATCTGGTGCTACACCAATGTATGGTGTTAGTACTCCTTTAACCTCTAGAGGATAGTTAAACCAGGCTGCAGGATAGTCTAGTATAACACCTAGTCTTTCAGATACTATTGAGCCTGAGGCTATAGTTGTGAAAGCATATGGTGTATCAATATTCCTATTACTACCATCTACTGCTAGTATTGGTGGTGGATTATGTGGTTCTAACTCTTCAATAACTCTATCACCTAGAAAATCCACTTCAACATCATACTCTCCTCTAACATTGAGAAATTCATCTAAACGTGCCTGTATATTCCATTTTACATTGTAGTTTCTAAGCTTATATAGCTCTCTAGCTATAGCCTTAACATCACTAATTATTGATGGTATAAAGGCTTCCATCTATCTCACATACACTCTCTAAACTATACCCATACTACTCTAACCCATACTGTGTATCTATAATATTTCAGAGTTATTAAAGAGCAGTGTATAACAGCTAATAACATAACAGTGTCAACTATATATTGTAGAGTGGAGGTAAACACTAGGATATGATAGAACGTGTTAAGCTTAAGAGTAGTCTTATTAAAGCACTACTATCAATTATAGATGAAATATTAGTTGCAACTGCTATTCTACTAATACTCATAATTATTAAGACTCCAATAGTAGTAACACTTACCGTACTAGCTGTAAGTTTAACCATACTCATACTATTATTTTATAAAGCATACAAGGCATTATCAAAACCTAGTACTCTAGACATTATTGGTAAGGTAGGGGAGGTTGTTGAAGAACTTAACCCTAAAGGTTTAATTCTAGTTGATGGAGTGTTATGGGTTGCTGAAAGTAGTGATAGAAATGAGAAAACTATACCTAAAGGAGTTAAAGTCTTAATTGTTGATAGAGAGGGGTTAATAGTAAAGGTTAAAAGAGTAGAGTAACTACGGGGTTGAGAGTATTAATGGATTTCGGAGTTATAGTTGTAAGTGATAGAGTATACAGGGGTCTAGCTAGAGATACTAGTGGTGTAAAAGCTAAAAACATTATTGAGAGTAAAGGGTATAGAGTATCCTACTACACTATTGTACCAAATGATATAGGGAAGATTAGGAGTGCACTGAATAACGCTATTAATAGGGGGTGTAGAGTTGTAGTATTGATTGGTGGATCAGGTATAGGCCCTAGAGATGTAACTGTTGAAGCAGTAAAACCACTATTTGAGAAGGAGATACCTGGATTTGGTGAGCTCTTCCGCCTAATATCATATAATAGGATTGGGTGTAGAGCTTGGCTTTCTAGAGCAGTAGCTGGAGTATACAATAATACACTAGTTACTGTAATACCTGGTAGTACTAGTGCAGTTGAACTAGCATTAAATGAAATACTACTACCAGAAGTAGATCACGCAATAGACATGATTAAAGGTGTAAGCCACTGGAATAGAGAGTAGAAAATGTCGGCTCCAATCTAAACTTCAACATTAAATGCCTTACCACACTTAGGACATATTAGTAATAGTCTCTCCCTTTCACCCTTAACAGCGAGACTATACTGATCAATATATACATCACCTTCATATAGTAGCCAGAAATCTCTAGGTCTACCTTTAAAACCACAGTGAGGACATGTAATAACCTTATACTCCTTCCCGAAAGAGTTAGATTTAATTGTCAGACAATCGACCCCTCGACATCCAATAGTTAACGTCTATGTCGGCTTCATCATCCAATAATATATTTCGCCTAGTTAGACTTATAACTCTACCTGGTGTATTAACGTTATGAGTTTAGATAGTAAACTTGTTAATTTAAGTAATAGTATATGTATTGATGGTGTTTGTGTAAGCCTACTAGAAACCATAAGGAAGTATTACGGTTTAACATTTAAGAGTATGAGTACACGTAGTGGTCTACCACTATACGTTTATAGAGTTGGTAAAGTGCATGGTACATGTCTAATACTATTCATCGATGAATCTGGGGGACTAATATGTGAGTATATGGGATACGATAACGTATTTCTAGTAGTTAACTGGTTTAAAGATGGTAATCTACACGGTAGAAAAGTATCAATAGTTAGTAGCAAGGGTAACATTATTGGTGAAGGAGAACTATTAAGAGTTAACAGTAAATGCTATGTAGTAAGAGTTGGAAAACACATAGACATATCAGAGTATGAAACATACTATGTATCTCAAGCCACTATAACTACTATTAATAGTAAAATTGTGGGGAAAGCTGTTTCAACAAGAATACCACTATACATAACACTAAATCTACTCCAAGAAGACAACTTAAACATAGAATACCTAATACTACTAGCTAAAAGTAAAACAGTACCATATAATACAAGTATGATAGTTAAAGAGCTAAAACACTTAAAGAATCTAGGTAACATCAAAACACTAATAATAGTTAAACCTACAACTATAACACTGAAAACTTACACTGAAAAACTATACATAAACGGTATTAAAGTTAAAGTTTTACACTACCCCTGTAAAAGCGGATACTACTGTGAAGAAGTAGAATTAAGTGTAGTAGATAAGTTACTGAAGCAACTACAAGTTGAAACAAGAAACACTTAAAAACCCCCATAGAAAATTATCATAGCGAGGGCCCGTAGCTCAGCCTGGTTAGAGCGGCGGACAGTCAGCTCCCCGAATGGAGCTGGCTGGCCGAGGCTCTTAACAAAACCCACCCACCTATATGGGTGGGTTGGGGGATACCCGTAGGTCCCGGGTTCAAATCCCGGCGGGCCCGCCACACCATCCTAAATTCCTAACGGTGTTTCTCCTGTGGAACTCTACCCTGGAGTAGAGGTAGTATTTGGTGAACCAGCACTATACTTGAAATCTCTTAGTATACTAGTTGTTACCGATCTACACTTAGGTTTTGAGGAAGCCTGTACTGACTATGGTCTATTTCTACCAAGAATTCAGTTTAAAAAGCTCATTGATAGAATTAATAGGCTTATTGACTTATGTAATCCATCTAAAATTGTAATTAATGGTGATGTTAAACACTACTTCTCCAAACTAACTCATCAGGAGAGATGTGAAATTTCAAAACTCCTCAGTTTCCTAAGGGATAAAGGTCTCGAAGTATATATTGTTAGAGGTAATCACGATAACTATTTACCACTAGTCTTATACAAATACGATATACCATTATATGAGTACATGATGTTAGGTGATATACTTTTAATTCACGGACATGAGCTTAAACAGGATATAATCTCTAGAGTAAAACTGGTAATTATAGGTCATGAGCATCCAAGTATTCGTGTTAGTAATGAGCTAGGGTATACAACTAAACTACCATGCTTTCTAAAAGTACCATTAAAGACAGGACAGGAATTAATAGTGATGCCAGCACTAAGCTTATACGCTTCAGGAACCCAAATAACAATTGAGAAAGGAAACTATCTATCCCCAATAGTTAGAGAGTTAGGTATTCTAGAAGAGGCGGTACCATACGTTATAGATGGTGAAGGCTCAATACTAGAACTACCACCACTAAGTAGTATAAGAGACTTAATCAGCTAAACCAGTATAAACCCAAGTAGGCTTTAAATACTCTAACAAAAGTTTAACATGATATTTTAGTAAACGTTATGATTGATTTTAAGTATAACGTTAAAAATAGTATTAACTGTTAATATTACTTAGGTTTAGGAGTATGTAATGTTATCTCTCCTACTAGTTCAAACCCATCTTTAGTAATTGTAGCTTCGTAGTATTTCCTTGTAATTAGTGAGCCACGTGACTTAATTGGTATAAGTCTTATCATAAGCTTATTTGCTGTTTCAACAAACTCCACTTTTATTAGCATATCCGCTATAAACTCTTCAATTGCTGGAAGATACGCTTTACCTATTAATGGTAGTTCACCTATGAGAATACACGTCATATCATGTGCTACAATACACTTTAATATGTATGATAGGAGTGTTCTAACCTCTCTAGGCGAAAATAACGATACTAAAGCTGTTACACTATCAACCACAATATTGACGTATCTACCCTGCTCTATACGTGAAATTATTTCATCGATTAATGTTTTAGCTGTAGTACTCTCAATTACAGGTAGAAATTCAAGAATATCTAGTAATCCCTTACTAACTGCATCATTAAATCCAATATTTAAACCTGATAATTCTAGATTTAACGTTTTTAGAGGTTGTGATGTAAGAATGTATAATCCTCTCTCACCATACCTTAACGCTCTACCAGCTAAATACTGAATCGATAATATAGTTTTACCTGTACCCGGATGTCCCACTACGAGAACTATTCCTGGACGTGGAAACCCCCCACCAAGAGCTTCATCAAGACCCTTAATATGAGTTTTCACAAGATGCGTCAAAACTATAACCTCCATAATGTAAGTCTATAATGAATTAACAATACCCCTACAGGTAATACGTATAGTATCTTCTCCTCCACATACTTATAGTGGAGTGTGGGTCAGACCACGGTAATTTCATCACTCTATCTCTGGGGGGCAAGTCTCTTCATCCCGTAATATTTTATAGCAGTTACGTAATTATATTTTTATGCTCTATAAATATACTCCTAATAGTAAAAACCCAAAACTTTCACCATTTCACACAGTATACGGTGTATTTGCTATGGTGAAGAGGATAACACACATAGTTTTCGGTTTAGGCTTAGCTATATACCTTAATAACCCTCAGCTAAAAATACTAGCTTGGTGTGGTTTTTCAGCATTCTTAGGTTCAATAGTACCAGATCTAGACTTAAAGTATAAGCATAGAGTGCTACTACATAACGTGTTCTCGTTAATGTTAATCTCTACTATAGTAGCGGTATTACTGAAGTTAACTAGTATATACAACTTTAACTATGTTTGGGCATTCACTATAGGCTATATGTCGCACATTCTATCTGACGCATTTACTAAAACTGGAGTTACACTCTTCTACCCTATAAGTAATAGGAGAATTAGATTTACTAAAGCTAGATACGATAACCCACTCCTCAATATAGCCTTTATAGTTATAGGGTTAATCCTAATCGTAAAATACATAGTAAACTGCGTAGGGATATAACTATACATTATTAAATTAGAAGACGCTCAATAGAATTCCAAATAACCAACATTAACCCCCACTATCTATACACTCTAAACATTTTAGGTAATTTCTAACACTGTATTAGTCTAGTTATTTAATAGTTTAACCACTCATTTTAACATTATATACTCGTACTTTAAACTTTCAAGTGATATTTATGGTTTAAATTGTTTTAACTAGGTATTTTCTGTTGTATGGTGAGTGTACATACTATTTAATCAATCCTTAAGGGTAAGCCTTATTAGATGTTTAGAGTGCAATATATTTATCAGTTCAGGAGGTTAAATACTGGGTAAACCTTCGCCATTAGATTAGGTGTTCCAATAGTTTAAGGTGCAAATACTATGACTGGTTATGTAGATTTAAAAGAGTATATCGATTCACTTACCTCACTTAGTCAGTTAAGAGTTATAAGTGCACTACTATCAGAAATTGATGTACCTAACGCTACAATATTGAAGGCTATATGGAGGTATGGGCCTAGAAATATTAGTCAAATTAGTAGGGTTACTAAGCTTCCAAGAAGTACAATAACCTATAGATTACAGAGGTTACTACGTGTAGGTTTAAGAATAGAGCCTGTACTAAGGTTAAGTGCTTTAGGATATGAAGTAGTCTATGCGGAAATTAAGCCAGCTAAAGGTAAACTTATAGAGGCATATAAGGAGTTGAATAGAGAGTTTACTAGGAGTATAGGGATAACACTTACACCAGGACACAATATTCAAGTAAAAATACTCATACCTAAGGGTGGTAAAGATCTAGCATTAGAGTTTCTAGAGAAATTGAGGGAGAGAGGAGTTATAGACGAATACTCCTACAGTATATGTGATGAAGAGATTGTAACAACAATAGTTGATGATAGAGACTACAATCCACAAATACAATATTACACTTACGATTGGGAATCATGGTTTAATGAGGTACTTAAAGCACCATCAGAACCAATACTACTCGTAGACACCTACATAGAGGAGCCACTAGACCAAATAGACTACCTAGTACTACAATTACTCTACAAGAATCCACTAATAGACTATGTTGAAATGGGTAGACTAGTCAATATAAACTATCAAACACTAAGATACCATTATCTAAAACATATTGAGGGTAGAAAAGTAATAATCGGATGGGCTCCAATAATACTACCAGCACCACTTGAGAAATCACACTACCTAATATTAAACGCTACATTCTATGGTGTAAAGGAGGCAAACAAGTATATTAACGCAATGTACATGCACGCACCAATACTATCAATATGTAAAGTGAAAGGTGAAAACACATTCAAATTCTCAATATTCATACCGAGACAGGAGGAAGTAAAATTCATATGGTTCCATGAAGCACTAATGCAACAGAAAATAATAAAGGACTATGAAGTACTAACACTAATACCTGAAAGTGTACAGACAAACAGATCATTCCTAAAACCACCAGAGGAACTTACAAAACTATATGAAAAATATCTATCACAATAGTAGAGGGCAGCTTAAACCATAACACTCTAATATTATGTAGCCTTTACATAAGAGTGCGCAAAGGCTTTTATACTATACTTTCACCATACAGTATAGGGAGTATACACGGGCTCCTCACCGAAACTACTAATCATACTCTTAGTACTAGGTTTACTACAAATATTAGATGTAGTAACAACATATTACGCATTAAACTATGGAGCTATCGAATGTAATATTTTAATGAGAAGTATTGTCCTTAAACCTCTAGGTTTTACTCTTAAAACACTCTGGTATACAGCATTTACTATCTCAACATATACTTTCTGGAGGTGTTT
>DQVH01000041.1 GCA_015661855.1 Desulfurococcales archaeon | reverse complement strand
GCTTCTATCAGATCCCCTCTTTACATCATCTTATTCTCAGTCAGTAACAGCTTCATCACAATGTGTAACTCTTACCTCTAACCTACTCCTGAATACTTTACACACTTAATCTCTTACCGTATGATATTTTAGGTTTAACTGTTACTCTAACCTTATATGTAGTTATTGAGAGCTATTTTAGTTCGATAGTGTAGATACTTACATCAGGGTTTGTAGGGTCTTGTCAAAGATGTATAGGTTATACCTTTTAGGTCATAGCCATGTTGATGTTGTGTGGTTATGGCCTATTGAGGAGACTAAACTTATAGTTAAGAAGCTTTTTAGACACATACTAAACTTGATGGAGAAGTATTCTTACTTTACATATGCTCAGAGTACTACCTTATACTACAAGTGGATTGCTGAAGATAGAGATATAATGGATAGGTTGAGGGAGTTTATTAGGAGAGGTCAATGGGAGGTTGTTGGTGGTTCATGGGTTGAATGTGACTGTAATATGTTGTCTGGAGAGTCTCTTATAAGACAGTTTCTTTATGGACTAAAACTACTTAAGAGAATGTTTAATATTAACGTTAGAGTTGCATGGTTTCCAGATAGTTTCGGCTTTCCAGCTACTATACCTCAAATCCTTAGAGATTGTGGTATAAAATACCTTGTAATACAGAAGCTTAACTGGAATGATACAGTACTCCACCCATACAACATCTTCTGGTGGGAGGGTATTGATGGATCAAGAGTATTAACATACCAGACTGTAGGTGGGTATGGTGATGACCCAAGAGATACTAGTAAACTAAAAACACTAATTCGAACACTCAATTTAAGACAGGGCTTAAATGAAATACTCATACTATACGGTATTGGAGATCACGGTAATGGGCCAACAGAGGATATGGTTAAATACACTATGGATCTCCCAAGAAAGCTAAGTAATCTCGGTGTTTGTGAAGTTAAACATGTAAAGTGTGAAGAATACATGGAATACATGGAGGAAAAGTATGGGGAGAAACTACCAGTATTCAAGGGTGAACTATACCTACAATTCCATAGGGGAACATATACATCCCAAGTTAAAATTAAAGAGTTAATTAAAGAATGCGAATACTTAATCGAGGTTTTAGAGAAAATTCTAGTAGCCAGCTACCTCATTAAGAGATTAACTTACAATAGACATAAACTTGAAAAACTATGGCATACAATACTTACAGCACACTTCCACGATATAATATCCGGTTCACTCTCAAAAACACCATACACTCAGTTTAAGAGGATACTTAGAGAACACACGGTAAAGCTTAAAGGTGAAATTGAATATCACCTAAAAGAACTACTAAAACACATTACCAGTAAGAGTCACGATAAATTAAATAGTGAATACACAATACTAATATTCAACCCTACACCTAGAGATAGAGAGGTATATGTAGCTACACCTAGTTTACACTCAGATAGAGTTAACCATTTAACTAAAGTTAGAGTTCACGGGTTAAGCCTAAAACTAATACCCACTAGTATGCTGAAAAGTGTAAATGTAAAGTCTAATCTAAAAGTACATAGTAGAGGTAATCATATAGTACTTGAGAATAACCGTGTAAGATTGGTTATTGATAGAGTTAGTGGTAGAGTAGTTAGCATATACAGTAAAGATTATGGATGTGAGTATCTTAGTGGTAGGGGTTTAAGATTCGAAATATACGATGATAAACCGGTTTTAGGTAGAGTAACAGCTGGAACTATAGAGAAAATCTATGACTACATCTTCGACTGTTGGGAGACATTCTTTCTACAACAGATTAGTGGTGTTAAATACTATGAGTTTACTAAACCTGTTAGAGTAGAGGTTGTAGAGCAAAATCCACTAAGAGCTACAGTACTAGTAGAGTACTCGTATACTAGTAGTGAAGGTGATAGTGTTAACATTAAACACTACCTAAGACTATACAATAGTGAGGAGTGGATTGAGGGTATAATCGATATTGATTGGAGGTGTAAACATAAACTCCTTAAACTATGTTTAGACCTTAACTACTGGATTGAGGAGGTTACAGTAGGTCAGCCATATGGCCATACCGTTAGAAGAAATCCTGCATCACCATACTCTACACTATTCGATAGAGCAAAATGGGAAGCAGTATTCAATAGATGGATAGACTGTAGTAATGGTGTTGTAGGGTTAGCATTAATCTGTAATACAAGGTTTGGCTACGACCTAGTAAATAAAACCATAAGACTATCACTACTTAGAGCACCAAAATTCCCACCCGAATGGGGTACCCCATGGACTAGAGATAACCTTGAAAAACAGGATATAGCTGAAGAGAGAAAACATAGAATCAAATACTATATATACTTACATAGAGGTAACTGGATTGAAGGTAAAGTTCCAACAGTAGCTGAAGACCTAATAGTGAAACCCTACATAATCACGGTTAAAAAGAATATTAGCCCTATGGATCTAACTCTCCTCAAAATAGAACCTAAAATACTGAGTATACCAGCTATTAAGCTATGTGAGGAAGATGAAAGTATAGTAGTAAGAATAGTTAACTACTACAATAGCTACATTAATGGGAAGTTGAGGATAGAACTTGACAATGTTAAAATAGTTAAAGCAGTAGCTAGTAACATTCTCGAAGAGTGTAAAGAAAAACTAAAGCATAATAGTAGGGAGGTAGAGGTAACACTAAAACCATACGAAGTGAAAACAGTTAAACTATACATAGACTTCAAGTAAGACAAATATACTTAATCTTAATAGTTAGAGTAAGCTATTTTACGTAATAGTTAAATCATAGATTAGGGTTTAGAGTGACTTGTCTGAAGAGTGTAGTGACTTTATAGATAATAGGGCTAAACTCCTAGTAAGACCCCCCAGTAGTTTAGAAGTTAAAATAACAAAACATCTTATTGAGAGATTCTATCAGAGAAAGGCTAGAGATTATAAGCGAATAGATTTAACACTAATCAGGAATGTAGTATACAATGTTTTAAGGGATGGTAAATACTATGCAACAACATCTACAGTAATAGTATACCATCCCACATACACACTAATTGGATGTTTCGATAGAGATCAAATGGTACTAAAAACCATAATTAAAACTAGTGAGTTAGAGGAGAAACTTAGGAAGTTCATGAGTAAATCGTATAGAGTGAAGTGGAGGAATATAATAATCTTAACACCTAAGTTTAAGTAAACACTGGAAACTATCTTAATCTCCTCTTAAATGCATGAATCCATGCCGCTGGAGTTAGTAAAGCTATAGCTGGTATCAACTCTAACCTTCCAAGCCACATATGTAGGGATAATAGTATCTTACATACATCATTTAACTCAAATAAGTCTAGATAGCATGGACCAACATTACCTTGAGCTGAAGCAATAGCTGATAACGATTTAAATGGTTCATGGCCATAGAATGTTAGTATAAGTGTACCAATAATGATACCGAAAAAGTATACTGTAAAGAACGTAAATAACTTTAGTATATCACTTAACCCTAGTATGTGTGTACCTAGCCTAATAGGTTTAACAGTACCTGATGGCAGGAATAGTGTTTGTAACTGGTTAACCATAACCTTAAATGTTACAACAATTCTACCAACCTTAATTGCACCACCTGTCGAGCATAAGTTACCACCAACAAACATTAGAGCTAGTAGTATTAGCTTAGATAGTGGCGGCCACGAGTTAATATCAGCTGTAGTATACCCCGTAGTAGTCATAATGGATATAGTCTGGAATATAGCATACCTTAAAGCATTGAATACGTCTATTCCTAAATGACTTACCAAATCATATACTATTAAACCTGTAGAGCACAATATGATAAATATGGCCGCTTTAACTTCATAGTAGCCTAGAAACCTCCTTAAACCATACTTGAATAGTACATAGTGTGCTAGAAAGTTAGTACCACCAATAAATGCAAAGAATGCTAATGCCATTTCAACAGCTGGATTATGGAATGCAGCTATACTCTCAGTTCTAGTTGAAAAACCACCAGTAGCTAAACACGTAAATGAGTGTGTTATAGCTTCATACCATGAAAGACCTAGTAGTCTAAGAGTAAACATACATACTATTGTGTAGCCAAAGTATATTAACCAAATATCTTTAACCGTACCCCAAGTTGAAGCTCTAATCCTAACATCTCTAGCTTCAGCTAAGTATAGTCTCCACAAACTAACATCTCTAGCTGTAGCTGTTGCAAATACTAAAAACAACATTATAATACCTGTACCGCCAAGCCACTGTGTTAAAGCTCTCCAAAAGAGTACCGATTTAGCCTTCCCCTCAATAACCTTAATCAATGTCATACCGGTAGTTGTGAATCCAGACATACTCTCAAAAAATGCATCAACCCAGCTCATACCTATAGTGTAAACGTAGGGTATTCCACCAATAACTGCTACAATAATCCAGCTAGTTCCAGAAATTAATAGTGCTTCACCAAGAGTTATAGATCTAGGTTGAGGTAAAAGTGCACCAAGAATGTACGATATGGTGAATACTGTAACACCTAGGATAAGAAATACCTCCATCTCATAGAATTCTCTATAAAAGAACCCTACAATTGCTGGAAGTAGTAGTGTTAAACCTACAATTGCCGTGATTCTAAGTATTGCACTAAGAATTATAAGCCAACCTCTAACATAAACAGCTCCCTCATAAACAGACATTCAACCACCCTAGCCAGCATGATATATTGAAAGTGTATCCACATAACTGCTACTAAATAGTTAACACAAAAACTACTACCATAATCACCACCACTCTACACTATACTTCATTTAAATTTAATAAGAGTAAAAAGAGTTACCCACAAAACCTAGAAAGTCAATAATAAACATCCGGTTCTACAAACACTAGTCTACATTAACGCGTTTCATAAATGAATATTAAGGAGACATAAGAGCTAGTAATATCCATGAAAAGCTCAGAAATCCCGAGATTCCAATCTCGGCTCGGTCAATTCGGGCCTGCTTTAAGCGTTGTTGCAAAAAACGTTTAAATAGATATTTGAGTTCAGCATTACATTAGTGTCGATTTGGGCTGTATAGATGGTAGCCCAATAGCTCTCCTAGGGTAAAACTTATAAAATCCATATACTCCCTAAAGCTCTCCAAGGAGATAAGTGGGGGTGATAAATCCCATGTCCCTCTCAACCATAGAACTATATGCAGCATATGCATATGCTGTAGGGTTAAAGTCTAAACGTAAAGGTAAAACCTATAAGCAGCCAAGGTAAACAATGTAGAATAGGAGCATAAATAACAATAGCAAGAATTGGAGCGAGAATGAACATTAAGTATAGCCTTTGCGTTAAATGTCGTGGCGGTAGAAATCTCTGTGGACTCACCTACTGCCCACTACTAGTGGAATACAATATTAAGCTTATTTCTAAAACCTTATTGAAGTTTAACAGGGAAATTTTTGGTTCATCTCCACCATCAGTTTTTGTTGGAAGAATAGGATACCCATATGTAAGTATTGGTCCAGCAACACCACCAGTAGTAGGTGATACATCAGTATACGATTTACCCGAGTTATGGCTTAACTATACATTAAATGATATTCTAAGTTACCGTTTAGCACTCATTAGGGGTAAGTGTAGGGTTAGAGTAGTAGATGTAGAAAACGATGTTGTACTTAAACTCCAAGAGTTAGCTCTAACACTAAAACCCGTTGATATAGAGGTATACTTAACTAGAATACCTAGACCAAGACTAGTACTTGACGAGCACATGCCACCCATGGGTCCATCATCACCTATGGAGAAGTTTAAAATTGTAGGTAATGTTAGAGGTGATAGGAGACTTGAAAAAGTATACTACGATTACGATTTGAAAGCTAGAAACGCAATAATACTATTATATGAGAGTGGTATACCGGTATCAGCAATTCAGAGAATACTCAGTGTTGGAGGTTTAGGTAGGAGGGGTTACAGAAGACTAGTACCTACAAGGTGGAGTATTACAACAGTAGACAGTATTATATCAGATTACCTAGTAAGTAAGGTTAAGGAGTTTCAGGTAATTAGTGAATACCATGTATACGTAGACTACATTATGGACAATCTATTCATAGTAATACTAGCACCTAGACCTTGGAGTTTTGAGTGGATGGAGGCATGGTTTCCAGGTAGTACGTGGAATCCTCAAGGACTAAAAGTGGAAATTGAGGGAGACTATGAAGGCTATACTGGTAGAACAACATACCCCGAGATAGGTGGATGCTACTATGCATCAAGACTTGCAGTTGCAGAAGCACTTTTAAGAATGAAGCGTCAGGCAACAGCAATCTTATGGAGGGAGATATATAGTGGATTCAATATACCAGTTGGTGTATGGTTTGTTAGAGAGTGTTTAAGAAGAATACTGAGAAAGAAGCCTACAAAGTTTAACAGTATTACTAGTGTACTATCCCATATAGCTAAGTTTACTCGAGTAAACATTAACACATGGATAGATAGATCATACCTCGTAAAAACCCTACTAAAACAGGAGACTATAAGTAAATACGTAAAGTAGGGTAGTATAGTCTATGACCATATACAGGTCTATTAAGGTTACTAAAGCTATATCAAAATCGCGACTACCAGACATAGATTACGCTCTAAACCCCTATATAGGATGTGAACACTCATGTATATACTGTTACTCACCAGACTTTACAAGTGATAGAGAGGTGGCATACAATTGGGGCTTAATAGTAGTAGCTAAAGAGAATATAGCTAACATCCTAGAGGAGGAGGTTAAGAAGTTAAAGAAGGGTATTGTAGGAGTTTCAACAATAACAGATCCATACCAGCCAGTAGAAGCTAAAATGGAGTTAACAAGGAAATGCCTAAAAATACTAGTAAAGTATGGATTCAAAATCTCAATACAAACTAAGTCAACACTAGTACTAAGAGATAGCGATATAGTTAATTCAGAGCTATTCGATATAGGAGTAACCATAACCACTATGAGAGATGATGTAGCATACCTTCTCGAACCAAACGCTCCACCACCAGAAAGTAGAGTTAAAATACTAGAATACTATTCCAGAAGGGGTATTGAGACATGGCTATTCCTAGGCCCAATAATACCGAAAGTAAATGACAGTGTAGAGCAGTTAGAGGAGGTAGTTAAAGTAGCAGCAGAAGTAGGATCATACATTATCTACGATAAACTAAACATTAAACCTACATCACTAAGTATTATGAAGAGAAAGTGGCCCTTCAAAATAGAGTTAAAGGAGGTAGTAAGGCTAAGTCAAACCAGAGAATACTATGAGAAAATAGTAAACATAATGAGTATGCTGAGCAGAAAATATAAAGTTAAGTGTGTACCCTCCTTCAAGTATAAATTCTCTAAAAGTATCACCGAATTCCTTAAGTAATCTACAACACCACCTTGAGTAACAGCTAAAACTAACCCAATAGAACTTAAATAGTGTACTACCTCCCAGAGTTGGGGGAAAGCCTTGAGTACAGGGAAGGTTATCCTCCTATTTATTCTGGGTATTATCCTTGCACTACTCACGTTCCCCATAGCCTTCGCTGTCTCTGCTGGACTGGGCTATGTTCTCGCTGTTATAGCAGTAGCTCT
>DQVH01000011.1 GCA_015661855.1 Desulfurococcales archaeon | reverse complement strand
TTATACCAACATGGAAAGCGGAAGCACTAGAGGTTATGAAGCAGCTAGAAATAGTTAGAAAGAGAATGAAAGCTCTTAATGAACTACATGATAAGGGTGAGATAGCAGACCATGCATATAAGGAGTTTAGGAGTAAACTTGAGAAAGAATACGAAAGGATTAAAGTTAAATCAAGAGAGGTTAGAGAAAAGCTTAAAATAAGAATAGCTATGGTGGAAAAGGAGATAATGGAGATTGAGAGAGCATTAGCAGCAATAAAAATATCTAGAATGGCTGGTGAGATAGGTGATAGCACATTTAGTAGAGTATATGTAATGTTAAAGAGGAGTCTGGATAGATACTTCACTGAAAAGAAGGATGTTGAGAAAACACTTGACGAACTTAATAAACTTGAAACAGAACCAGTATTCATCGAGAAAATAGAGAGGAAAGAAGCTAAAATACCATCCCCAGCACCATCTGAGAAAAAGGAGCAGTCAGCCCCTCTACCTAAAGAGGAGAAACCATTAGTAGTAAAAATTGTTGAGGGAAGCTGAAGACTCAAATAGGGGGTATTGATAGTGAGTAATACATGGAGAAGGAGTGGAAGTGGGAGACGTTTTTTACTCAAAATAATTAGAGCTATAGTACCATCATCAAAGGGTGATTTTAAGAAGAAAATTAACGATGTAATTTACAGACTTAATATTCAGAAGGATAAATTAGAAGAGGTACTAACAAGACTCCATCAGAGAGATAAAGAGCTTTTCGAAAAAACCATTTCAGCATATATAGCAAAAGATATGGCTCGAGCAACAATATATGCTAGTGAAGTAGCTGAAATAAGGAAGATAGCTAAAATAATATACTCAAGTAAGTTAGCTCTAGAAAAGATAATTATAAGATTGGAGACAATTAGAGAGATAAGTAATATCGCTATAGTCTTAGCCCCCATTATAAGCATACTTAAGGATTTAAAAAGTCAACTCGTAAATATAATACCTGAAACAGCTATAGAACTTGAAGAGATAACTAATATGATGAACAGTATGCTCATAGAATTTGGTGAAGTATCTAATACGACAGTGACTATTAGTGTTAACAGTGAAGAGGCTAGAAAAATACTTGAAGAAGCTAAAGCCGTAGCTGAAGAGAAGATTAAGGAGAAGTTTCCGGAATTACCACCAGCGCTGATGGAAACCGAAAAAACAAGAGTACAAACACCACTAGCAATAGCCTTACCCACAAGTGGAGGAACAACAACAATAACATCTCCAGTTAAAAAGGTGAGAAAACCGCCCAGACATATACCCTTAGAAGAGCTTGAATTGAGAGTACTAGACTACCTTAAAGAACATAACGGACTAATAGATGTAAGTAAATGTGCTCAAGAATTAGATGTATCAAGAGATGACATACTAAAAGCCCTAGAATCACTAAATAAAAAGGGTAAAATAAGGTTCACGTAAGCTCGGCGATTGAGAAAAAAATGAAAAGTAGAATAAATAATATATTTTTATGCTTTAACCAAGCTTTTACACTTACATACATACTCTATGATTGTATATTGATTAGTAATGGTGATTAATGTGGTTTCTAACCATCTTGAGGAATTAGCTAGAAAGTATGCTCTTAAAGCTATTGAGGCTGATAGGAAGGGTTTAAGGGAGACCGCTATCGCTAATTATAAGAGGGCTATTGAAATACTGTCTAAAATAGTAAAGTTATATCCAAATAGTCCATTCATTAGAGTATATGTAAGTAAAATTAGGGAGTATCAGGAGAGGGTAAGATATCTTGAAGGTCAGGCTGTTAGCTATGAAACTACTGATCTCTATACGTACGGTGATCTTCTAGATGTAGATGAACTCATTGTGAGAGAGAAGCCAAAAATTACATGGAATGACATTGTTGATATAGATGAGGCTAAGAGGGCAATAAAAGATGCAATAGTATACCCCATTAGAAGACCTGATCTCTTCCCTCTAGGCTGGCCTAGAGGAATACTATTATTTGGTCCTCCAGGATGTGGTAAAACACTACTTGCTACTGCAGTAGCTAACGAAATTGATGCTGTATTTATTCATGTAGATGCAGCTTCAATTATGTCCAAATGGCTTGGTGAAGCAGAAAAGAATGTTGCGAAACTATTTAGAAGGAGTAGAGAGATAGCTAAACAGGGTAAACCAGTAATAATATTCATTGATGAAGTTGATGCTCTCTTAGGAGTACACTATAATGAAGTTGGAGGAGAGATTAGAGTTAGAAATCAGTTTCTTCAGGAAATGGATGGTTTAAGGAGTAAAACACTAAGATTACACCTATACGTTATAGCTGCAACAAATAAGCCATGGAAACTAGATGAAGCGTTTATTAGAAGGTTTCAAAAGAGAATATATGTTAAACCACCAGACTTTACAGCTAGACTACAACTATTCAAGTACTATACACGAGGCTTAAAACTATCAGATGATATCGATTTTAGAGAGCTAGCAAGACTAACTGAAGGATATTCAGCAAGCGATATCAAAGACATATGCTTAGACGCACAAATTAAAGTTGTAAGAGAACTCTTCGAAAAGCACGGGGGAGTGGGTACACCAAGACCTATATCAATGCAGGACTTTCTGGAAGTTATATCTAAACGTAAACCAAGTATTAGTAGTAGACTATTAAAAGCTTATGAGGAATGGTTTAGAGCATATGGAGCAGTGTAGGGTATTACGTCATTTACCCCAGAGAACATCACCAATCAGATGGCATAACTCCAATCATCCAGATATTAATTTGTATAAAACTAGATTATAAATCTTTAATGGAGAGGAGAAAAAAGTTAGCTAGTTGGAGTTTAAAGCTAAGTTTGTTGTTTTATTTTACTCTACTTTTGCTCTAAAGTAGTGTCCGTTGGGACACTTGAATAAGCCTATTGTTACACCCTTTCTACCCTTAGGTGCTAGAACCCAAGTCTTTATTGGCTTCTCTACTTCAGCTCCACACTTTGGGCACTTGGCCATATTTCTTCACCCAATATTATTTATCATGAATATGAATTATAAACTTTACTATACTCTTTCAGAAACGGGTATATTGTGAAATACTAGGGGACCCTAATTGTGATGTAAAGGAGTTCTTTAGTTATATCTGATTGTGTATTGTATCATTACTATACTACTTTTAAACGCGTATTTAAAAATGCATTTATGTAAAAATACAATGAGAATTATGTATTATTCGACGTTTTCCTACTCGTATGTATATTATTTTATTTTACCCTCCTTTCTTAGCTTAAGTACTCTCCATGACGGTGTTACTGTTTTGGGATGGTTAGCTTTTACTAGATCAACTCTTGTTACTACTGTATTTCTAGGCCACTTCTTTGCTTCTTCAGGATTCTCGTACGCTATTTTAGCTATTTCCTTCATTCTTTCAGCATATTTATCGATATTTTCTTTGGTTTCTGTATCAGTAAATTCTATCATCAATGCTTCCTGTACTATTAGTGGAAAGTACATTGTTGGTGCATAGAATCCCGCATCAAGTAGTCCTTTACATACATCTTCTGCTGTTACACCTACATCTTGTGTCATTGGTTTAGCGCTGAAAACTACTTCGTGCTTTCTATATCTTTCTGGATCGTAGGGTAGACTATACCCTTTAGTATCTTTAAGTTTCTTTATGAAATAGTTTGTATTGATAACTGCTTGTTCTGTTACCTCTTTTAATCCTTGAGGTCCCAAACACGCTATGTATATGAATGCTTTAATTAATGGTATAGTGTTAGCAAAAAATGATTTAAGCCATCCTATAGAGTATTTACCTGGCTTCTTAAGGTAGTACTTTTTTCTTACATTATCATATTTAACTATTGGTCCCGGTAGTAAGTCTGAGAGTTTTATATTTCTTTCGGGGTCAACTATTCTCTCTTTAACACATAGTGGGCCTGCTCCTGGACCTCCACCACCATGTGGTGAACCGAAAGTCTTATGTATGTTTATGTGTGCTATATCAAAACCCATATCACCTGGTCTAGTATACCCCATTATACCGTTTAAGTTAGCTCCATCATAGTATAGTAGGCCATCAACTTCGTGTATTATTTCTGCTAATTCAACTATGTTTTCTTCGAATAGCCCTAATGTGTTTGGATTAGTTAACATTAATCCTGCAGTTCTATCTGAAACCACAGCCTTTACTGCTTCTATATCTATATTCCCGTCTGGAGCGGATCTAACTGTTACCACTCTAAATCCAGCCATTGCTGCACTTGCAGGATTTGTACCATGAGCTGAATCCGGTACTATTATCTCCTTTTTTCTATTAAGTTGCCCTTTCAGTTCATGATATTTCCTTATTATTAGTACTCCTGCGAGCTCACTGTGAGCTCCAGCTGCAGGATGTAAAGTACATACATCCATACCTACTATGTTTGCTAGCCATTTCTGTAGTAAGTACATTATTTCGAGTAATCCTTGCACTGTATCTTCATCCTGTAGTGGATGTAGAAGTGTTATTCTAGGATCGGATGCTATAGACTCTGATATTTTAGGGTTATACTTCATTGTACATGATCCTAGAGGTATAGGTCCGTTATCAACACCATAAGTCATTTGTGAAAGTCTGATAAAGTGTCTTACAACTTCAACCTCTGAAAGTTCTGGTAGTTCTGGAGGGTTCTCCCTCCTAATCTTATCGGGTATTTGTATTTCACCAACCTCTCTCCTTATATCTTCTTCGACTTCTGGTACTAGGAATCCTATTCGACCTTCACATCCAAGTTCATATATTAATGGTTCATCCCATTTAGCTTGTTTAAACACCATGTTATCTACTCCATCCCTCAACAATCTCTTTTAACGATTTAATTAGGAGGTCTATATCATCCTTAGTGTGTAGTTCCGTTACACAGTAGAGTGCAGTTTCACCAAATTCTGGAAAGAACTCTCTTAAGTATAGTCCTCCGTGAATTCCCTTTTTCAATAACTCTTTATGTATTTTAGTGTATGGCATGTTTGTTTTATCGAAGTTTACCGTGAACTCCTTAAAGTGTAAGCTTTTAAATATAGGTGCCTTTACACCAGTAATAGTATTCATCTTCTTTATTGCATAGTTTGTTCTATAGAGTATCAGTTCTCCCAGTTTTTTAAGTCCATGTTTACCCATTAGTGCTAGGTATACTGCTGCACCGAGAGCACATAGTGCTTCATTTGTACAAATATTTGAGGTAGCTTTCTCCCTTCTAATATGCTGTTCTCTAGTCTGTAAAATCATAGTGAATGCTCTATCCTTACCATCAACAGTTGTTGTTAACCCTATTAGTCTACCCGGCATTTGCCTTATCAACTTCATATCCCACTTTACTGCGAAAATGCCAAGGTATGGCCCCCCATAATTTAGTCCTAAACCTAATGGTTGACCTTCACCAACAGCAATATCTGCCCCCAGAGCTCCCGGCGGTTTCAGTATACCTAAACTTATTGGGTCTACACCCATAATGAATAGTGCTTTACCGTCGTGAGCTATTTCCCCTACATCTCTAGCATTCTCCTCTATAAACCCCAGGAATGAGGGGTTTTCAATGTAAACTGCTGCGACATTCCCTTTCGCGACCTTCTCCTTTAAATCCTCTAGGTCTATTAATCCCGTTACACTATCATACTTTACCTTCTCTATTACCACTCCTCTAGGCATTGTATATGTTTTTACAACTTCTAAATGCATAGGGTTCATAGTTGATGGAATTAAGATTCTATTTTTACCTTTATTGACTCTTAGCGCCATTAAGAATGCTTCAGCAACAGCAGATGCCCAATCATACATTGATGCATTAACAACCTCCATTTCCAGTAAATCAGCAATCATACTCTGGTATTCAAATAGAGCTTGTAGAAGCCCCTGTGAAATCTCTGCTTGATATGGAGTATATGTGGTACAGAATTCTGCTCGCGACATAATATATTTCACTACTTCAGGTACATAGTGTGGCCAGACACCAGCACCTAAGAATACTGGAGGCTTTTTGAATACTTTATTCTTTGATAGAATGTCGTCTATTATTCTTTGAATCTCTAATTCGGATAGAGGCCTACCAAAACCTATCTCAAGTTTATCCCATTCACCTTTAAACCTTACCTTTTCAGGGATGTCACTAAATAGTTCACTAACCTCTTTAACACCTATAGTTTTAAGCATATCCTCCTTAATTTTCTTAGGAGAATTAGGCAGCCATGGATGAACAACCAAAGACACAAACACCTTTTACACAGTATTGTTGGAAACGCTAAATACCTCCATACGATTAATATTAGCTGGAAATTATATATTTGTATATTAACATGGTTAAGAAAGTTCTACACTACCAGAGTATATCCTTATAGTATAGTGAGGGGACATATTCTTATAGTTGAGGTGTACTCTTAAACATGGATTTTAAACCTTACAAAACATTGTTATTGAGTTTTCACGAGGAGGTGCTTGGCGCTACTCTTGGAGAGTTTGGTGGATGGATTGTCCCAATGGTTTATACTAGTGTATTTGAAGAACATAATGCTGTTAGAACTAGTGTAGGTGTTTTTGATGTATCTCATATGGGTAGGTTAAGACTTAAAGGTCCTGATGTAATACCATTTCTTCAAAGAGTATTCACTAGAAATATAGCTAAAACAAAGGACTACTGGATGTCAGGTCCTACACTAGTACTTAACGAGTATGCTAGAGTTAAGGATGATGAAATGCCATATAGGATTAGTGAAGATGAATGGCTTGTAGTAGTGAATGCTCCATACAGAGAGAAGATGATAAACTACTTTAAAGATATAATTAGGAGAGAGAAATTTAATGTTACAGTTGAGGATTTAACGTTCAAGTACGCTATGATAGCTGTTCAAGGACCAAAAGTTGAAGAAGTATTTAGTAGCATTGGTGCAGACTGGGTTAACAACCTGCATACTCTAGAGTTTAGAGTTAATTGTGAAATTGCAGGTCAAAAAGTATACCTTATTAGTAGAAGTGGGTGGACAGGCGAAGATGGATTTGAAATATGGGCTGAACCAAAATACATGATTGAAATATATAGAATACTCTTAAGAGTAGGCGTTAAACCTGTAGGTATAATAAGTAGGGATACGTTAAGAATAGAGATGGGTTACGTTCTAGGAGAGCATGAGTATGGTGAAGACCCTACAAAATATCCACCAGCACTTTCACTGAGATATGGCTTTGGAGCAATAGATTGGAGTAAACATGGGTTCATAGGGGAGGAAGCATTAAGAGCTTACCGTAGAGAGGGTGTTAAGTGGATTCGTGTTGGTATAAAAATGAGGAAGAAGCATGCAAGAGTCATCCCAAGAAAGAACTGTAAAATCTATGTTGAAGATCAACTTGTAGGCTGGATTACCTCAGGAACGTACTCACCCTATCTGAAAACATCAATTGCACAAGCATATATTGACACGAGATATGCTATACTCGGTGAACCTGTTGAAATAGAGATTAGGGGGAAAAGATATGAAGGGAAAATAGTAGATTTCCCCTTAGTACCTGGGAGACCTGTAATCAAATAGAGGAAATGTTAGGTGTGGTGTATACCTCATGGGTGTAATTAAAGTCGATAAATACATTATCAAAGACGACCTTCTGTACACTAAAACCGATGAATGGGTTAAAGTAGAAGATAATAAAGTTAGAGAGGGTATAACTGATTACGCTCAGAAAGAACTTAAAGATATAGTCGGTGTAGAATTACCTGAGGTTGGTAGGGAAGTTAAAGCAGGTGAGCCAATAGGTACTATAGAGTCAATTAAAGCTACAGCAGATATATACGCAGCAGTTTCAGGTAAAATTGTTGAAGTTAACGAGAGGTTACTTTCTGAACCAGAACTTTTAAACAGTGACCCTTATGGTGAGGGCTGGATAGTAGTAATTGAAATGAGTAATCCTGATGAATTGAAACACCTCATGAAGCCTGAAGAGTACGCTGAAAAGATTAGAAAAGGCGAACATTAAAATTCGATTATTTCTTACATCCCCTTTCCCCTTTAAACCACTTTCACAACTAGATCCTCATTGTAGTCAACTATAACCCTTATGTACCCTCTAAGCATTCTGTCGACTTCCTCATCTCCTGTATCAACTCTTAAGGTTTCAAGCGACCTCATTTTCCTATGTGTAGCAATAACTATTATATTACTTCTTCCAACAAGTCTTATAACCTTAGGTGATATTTGCTGGTTACCTCTACCAAAAATGAATCCCTGCCCCCCAATAGGTGATACTATAATTTTCGCTTTAGGATATTTTTTAAGGAGTTCAAGGAGACCCTTTTCGTCAAGATCTCTACCCACAAGTACACCATTATATATAGCGTCAACACCTAATAGTGTCTTGTTTAGCCCTAACATATCACATATAGTTTTAACTGTAGTACCTGGGCCAAGAATGTATAGTGTATCGGGCTCCATTTCCTCAATAATTCTCCTAGCTATAGCTATTCTATTCTCCTCTTCATCAGCGATGTTAATACTAGGTTCCTTACATGACTGTACTAATCCTGAAATAACGGGTACTCTCATATAACCATACAATTGTATTTTAAGTTCATTTCTTCTATAAGCATTTTCATCAATATCCATAACTTCAGCTAAAACCTCCATAGTATACCCTTTAACATATGCTTCAACAATTCGTGCTGCAGCTTTAGGGTTAACAGCAAAGACTGCACTATACATTTTAACCCCCGATGGCACTCCTAAAACTGGGACTTTAAGATCTACTGCATCTAATACGTCTCTAGCTGTACCATCACCTCCAACAAATACTAATAGTGATATACCTTCCTTAACCATCTCACTAGCTACTCTCTTAGTATCCTCTGCAGTAGTATGTTTAGACTTTAGAGATCCAACAACTTTAAACTTACTCCTACCATACTTTGATTTAAGTATAATATCTTCACCCATAGGCCCTGGTGCAACATAGAATTCAATATTAGATATTGTTAGTGAGTTAAGGAATTCTAAAGCTCTTCTGGGTGCTACTGGTTTAGCTCCCTTCTTTAATGCGAGAATATATGCTTCACCATCAGTACCCTTTAACCCTACTCTACCCCCCATACCTGCTATAGGATTGACAATAAACCCAATTATTACCATAGCCGTTCCCAGCCATAATAGACTCAGTAATAGCTTTCACCATTCTAAAGTAGGTATATATTTAGATAAGTGTTTATCTAACTTAAAGGTGTATGAGGGAAAGAGTTTATGGCGTATTACTATGAAGAATACTATAATGGACTCTCCATAGTAGAGTATAAAACTGTCAGGTTAAAGAAGCCAGCATTCATGATTTGTGGTTTACCTGATGCAGGTTTAGTTGGCTCTATAGCAGTAAGTCATCTTATTAACGAGTTGAAAATGGAGGAGATTGGGGGGATAGAGTCTTTTAGGTATTTCCCACCAGTAGCAATAGTTCATAAGGGTGAACCTAAACCTGTACTAAGACTATTTAGTAACGAGAATATACTTACAGTGATTTCAGAGATACCCATACCTACAAGTGCTATATATCCTTTAGCAATAGCACTAATAGATTATGCTCAGAAGAAGGGTATAGACCATATAATCTCCCCTATAGGAGTTGGTGTACCAAATAGGCTTGAAATAGAGAAACCAAGAGTTTACTGGATAGCGACATCAAAGGATGGAGCAGCTCTCTTAGAGAAACTCAACCTTAAAAAATTTGAGGAAGGATTTCTAGTGGGACCATACGCTGTCATATTGAAGGAGTGTAAGAGGAAAAGAGTAAGTAATATAGTGTTGCTTGTAGAATCTTTCCTTGAATTTCCCGATCCCGCAGCAGCAGCTGAAACATTAAAAGTACTATCTAACATTATTGGTGTAGAGATTAACGTTAAACCTTTAATTGAGAAAGCTGAGGAAATAAGGTTGAAAACGAGGGAGCTTATGGATCATACACGTAGAGCATTAACTCAAATGAAGAAAGCTCTGGAATACCAGCTACCACTAACGTACGTATAAGTTATACCTTAGAATAAAGAGGTGTAGATGGTTATGAGTTTTGAGAGAATCCGTAAAAGAATACTTGATGAGTTTGATCGCTTAGAAAAGGAGATAGAAGCTACATTCACGAGTATTATGGAGGAAGCATTAGGAATACTATATCCACCAAAACCTATGTGGTCTCCTGAGGGAACACTAGAACCATTAATCAACATCAAGGAGTATGATGACAAATACACTATAATAGTGGATTTACCATACGCTAACCTTAATACATTAAGTATTGATGCTAAAGGGAAATCAATAACTATAAAGTGTTTACTTAAAAAACGTATTAAATTTGATAGATGGAGTACATTACAGCATCAAAGGGAGTTTTATGAATACAAGAAGACAGTTGTTCTCCCAGATGATGCAGATACTTTAAACTTTAAAGTTGTAAAGCGAAGGGAATGTATGGTGGTAATAGAGGTACCGAAACGAGTATGATAGCCTGCTATAAACTATTTTTTGACATGTATTTCGAGGATATCTCTATCCATAAGTATATGGTCTCCGCCTACACGTTCACCAGGATATTTAGCTGAGGGTCCCCATACTCTAGCATACTTAAACCTCTTATAGAGTGCTGAGTGTATTGCTTTAGCGGCATCAAGTACTGTTGCTCCCTTTCTCAATATTAACGGTCTATCTGATGGCTTATCATCATTTGGTTGTTTCGTATATACACGAATTATACCGGTAATTTCAAAGAGTATTTTACCTAACTCTTTTAACCCAATACCTTTAATTGCCGATACTGCAATTACAGGTATATCTGTTCCAACAATCCCCCTTATACGATTAATTAATGCTTTTATAGAGTTTTTATCAATTAAGTCTATCTTGTTCAACACTATTACTGCAGGTTTATAAACAGCATTCTCATATATTGCATCTTCGATATCGCTAAGTGATACTTCACCATAGATTTTAACTAGTGCATGATATATTCTATAACTGTGTAGTAGTAATCGTACATCGTCCAGAGTCGCATTAACTAGTTTACCCATTATTGCAATCTGTATACCTCCAGAGCTTCTACGTTCGATTTCAACTCTACCCTTAGGTTTGGTTATGAGTATTCTTGCGTTACTTAATTCACGTAGGATTACTTTTAGCTGGGATATAGGATTGTTAGATGCGTCTAGCAGTATTAGTATTGCATCTGCATTTCTAGCTAAACCTATGGTTTTTAGACCCCAAGCTACACCTTCAGAAGCCCCCTCAATTAATGCTGGTGCTTCTACAAGCTGGAACTGAATATCCTCATACGGCATCATACCTACTACAGGTGTTTGAGTAGTATATGGTATATCGCTTATTACCGGTTTAGCATTAGTTAAAGTGGATATAAGTGTACTTTTACCGGAGTTAGTGAGTCCTAGAATAACTATTTGTGCTGCACCCTCCTTTTCGACAAAGAATTTCGGTCCTCCACCCCTTCTCTTAGTACGCTTTTTCTCTTCAATCTCTCTACGTAGGATAGCTATCTGTCTTCTCACTTGTCTAACAAGATTCTCTGTACCCTTATGCTTAGGTATAGCTGATAGGAATTCCATTAGCGCTTTCAGTTTCTCCTCTGGAGTTTTAGCCTCCATCACCTTAACCCACTTAGCCTTAGCTTCAGCAGGTAAATTTGTAACCAACCTCTCAACCCCACTTCCTCTTAACCCTATACTCTGTTGGAGCTATATTTTTTAGTGTACTCCAAGTCCTCCTAACAATATCGGGTAGAGTACCGTACATTCTATAGTACTCTTTAAGCCAGTTTACAGTTTTATAGTCTGATGGATAACCACTACCGATATCGCCATAGAGTTTCTTAAGCTCCTCAATATGGTTATCTCTCAAAACCTTAGCTATTATTGAAGCTGCTGAAACCACTACATACCTTCTATCAGCTTTCGACTCTACAATGACACCCCCCTTAAACCCGGTACTCCTTACTATGTGTAGGAGTTTCTCCTTTACGCCAACTTGATCTATAAATACTTTTTCTATATTGAATTCACGAGTGGCCTGAGATATTATCTTCGTAATCGCATTGTATACTAGTATGTTTAAATTTACACTATCTATCTCTCTCGGTGATACCTCTACAACATAGTATTTCGGTATAATACGGGTAATTATGTTGAATAGTTTTCTCCTCTGGTTTCTAGTTAACATTTTACTATCTTTAACTCCTAGATTCTTAAGTTTAGTTAGCGTTTCACTATTACATACTACTCCAACAACAAACATACTCCCTATGATACATCCTCTACCTGCCTCATCTATACCAAGATACATCATCTAGTTATAGCCCCCTAAGTATTATTTTAACGTACTTACGTAGGTCTTCAAGTTGGATAATCTTTCTCTCACCACTCTCATCTTTACACCAGAATACTTCCAAAAGTATATATTCAAGACCATTAACACGCTTTACTCTATTTAATATCTGATTAAAGTTTAAAATTCCATGACCGAATATTAGATGCTCAAATATACATGATCCTACTCTCTCAATATCACTAAGGTGTATTGTTAGAGTTGTAAAATCGTATAGAGATGCTATCCAATAATCTAGTATTGAGTTTGGTGATTCATCTCCTCTCTTAAGGTAGGGTATTAGTGCGTGTGCTACATCCAAGCATATATAGAACTCTCTATTAATAATGTTTTTAAGGCTTATGAAGTGTTCTGGTTCACTCATAATACCGTCAACATTATTTTCTATAGTAACATCAATACCTAGTCTATCTGCTTCGCTAAGAATACTCTCTAACGATTTAGCTGCTGCTTTAAGAACATCCCTTTTCACACTATTAAACTTTATAGCTTCCTCTGATATCATATGGAGGTTAAAGTATAGTGGATCTAGTTGTGAAATTAAATTGAGTACCCTTATAACTACCTTTAATGATGCCTCTCTAATCTCACTTATCGGACTAGCTAACCTAATATCCCTCCATGGGCCATGTATTGCAATTCTTAATCCATACTCTCCTACGATTTTACGTATGGATTCAATAAATTTATTAGTGTTAATGTAGGGCCATGGGTAGTCTAGTGACAACTCTATATGGTTGAATCCTAACTCGTATACTCGCCTAATCCTGTCTTCAAGATACTTATGGTCACCATACCATATTGTGTAACC
>DQVH01000045.1 GCA_015661855.1 Desulfurococcales archaeon | reverse complement strand
TTTTCCAATTTACTAGATCCACATTTAGTGCATTTTTGTGGTGTAGGGCCGAACTCCATATGGTTACAGTTTGTACAAATCCAGTAGTCGTGTTCGTATTTACATGGGGTATCTAGGTGATCAGCATCTATATCAAATACTAGTTCTGCACCTAACCAGTCTTTAGCCTCCATTGTAGGAGCAGCAGGATTAGCATATATTGCTGTAGAGTAATATATGTGTCTAGGTATATTCGATAATATGAATTTGTATAGTTCATTGTAGTTTTTAAATGCTTTATGTCTAACCATACTATTACTGTCAAAAAATTGAAATCCAAACTCTCTCATATCGATATCTTCAATTTCGTATTTTATCATCTTTTTCTTGTAGTATTCTAGAAATAGCGATTTGATGATACTACGTGTCTTACTATTCATTACTCTACCCTTGGAGCTAGGTATAGTGTTACTCTCCCACCATTAGGTATTTCGAAGTCTAGTTTAAGTGGCATATTTGATGAGTAGTTTAAAACTACTATGTCAACTGCTTGTGCTACACCAGATATATCCTTAAGATAGTCAAGTGAATAAGTTGCTATCGAGGGCTCTTTAATATTTAGGTCTAATAGTGCTCCACTCTCTACATCTAAGATTACTTCAGCTATACCTCTCTCACTTGATGCTTTCACTTTTAACTTATTCTCTTCTGCATTAAATGTTACAGCTTCACCTATAGGTTCTAAATCTTTGATCATATCTCTAAATATTGAGCTTTGCATTCTCGCTGTAACATTGAATTTCACCTTAGGTTCAGGTAGTTTTTCAGAAGATATATCAAGCATGGGTAGTTTAAACTCTCTAACCATTTTACCTGTAAATATTATTGATAGTTTTCCTTCATCAACACTTAATGTTAATTTTTCACCCTTAGTAGCTCTCCTCATAATCTTTGATAATTCATCAAAGTTTACTCCAATACTACTCTCCCCTTCAACTTCAAATTCTTCAAATGCTGTACTGGGGACGTATATGTCTATCATTGCTATATGGGATGAATCCATTGTTCTCATATGTAAACCTTCCTCATTTACCACGAAGACTCCTTCAGTTATTATCTTCTTTATTGAGCCAATAATATATTTCCATACCCTGGCATCATAGAATGTTAGCTTAACCATAGAGTTCACCCTACTAATCTCTACATGTTTAAGGAATTTATTTAACTTTATTCTCAAGTTTACTTAGGATTACGAGTAGGTTTTCAAGGTTTCTAAGAGCTCTTGCTATGTAGATTTTTGATGATATGTAGATTGGTGTTCTCATATTTGCTTCAAACATGTCTTCTAGTATCTTCTTTACCAATCTAATTGAGGCGTCAACATAGTACTTAACATCATACTCTTCGCTATTCACCATATACTCCACCCTCAAGAATACATATAGCTTCTTGAAGAATGTTTTTATGAATATTAATTTTTTCATATATGTTCATTTTTGTATAAAGTTCCCTTATCACACTAGGTTTCACATTTCCTACTTCAAGTATTTCGCCATTAGATGTTACAACTATATAGTGTGGTAGTATGTTTCTTAAGCCCCCTATATGTGTATAAATATGTTTGCTGCTATCCTCAGCTAGGTATACAATTAACCTTACTTCACCTATGTACTTGCATTTCCTTATGAATTCAGGGAGTACATTTAAATTGGGGATTATATTGAAACATATACCATCAATTAAGTTGTAACGGAAGACTGTAAGTAGGACTATGATATATTTTTTAAGTTTTGTATGGGATAGTATTGCTATTCTCGATTCTTTCTTCATCTTATATCCTTTACTTTAATGCTTTTAAGAATGCTTTTTCAAAATTATTCACATCATTAATAATTCTCTCAATAACACTCTTTAGTACTTCGATAGGAGAGTAACCCTCCTTGGTTCTCACTATTATACGTGGGTAGCTAACTAGGGGATGTGGTATCCTGTATCCTGCATATTCAACTCTGTCATCTTTTAGTAGGTATTTAACAAGTAGGTTTGGTATGGAGTGTTTATCTTCATCTAGTATTTCGGCTTCAAGAAGGTTTTTATCACTTTTCACTATTTTAATCATCTCGATCACGCTGCATAAGTTTTAGATTTAACCCTACTCTACCTATCCACCTTTAACTGTAGAGTATTTATTTCTTGTGTTGTCTTAATGTATTTTATAAACTCTTTTATAGCACTTCTCCACTCCTTACTCATGTACAACTTGTTGTCCTCCTCTCTTAATAGGTTAAGGTTTATGGAAATGTCAATTATGGTTTCAATATCCATACCTGTAATAGCATAGAGAGCGCTTATATACCTCTTAACGCTTGTACTCGTTGTTCTAAATCTTAAGTTATCAACAGCATATACTATTTTTTCAGCTAGAGTTTTAACCGTATTTTCATCAGCATTAGTCTGTACTGTATTCTCTACTGTATCATATTTTGAGGTATATCCTAACTCTTTTAAGACGATATGTAGGGTTTCAAGAGATACAGTTCTATTAATCAGTTTTATGATGTCTTTTTCACTGTATACTTTTGGCCCCTTCCTCTTACAGCTTCTGACTAGTGTATCCTTTACTAGCTCCTTTATCAGAGCTTGAGCGGTCTTCAATTCATCATGTGTTCCGAGTATGGTTATGTATACTTTTTGCCCTCTACTTTTTATGAGTATTGTATGTAGTGACGCCTTTTCTAGGAGTGTAGTTATAAATTCCTCCTTAGCCTCATCTGAGGGAAATGATAGTACTAGTGTTTTCTTCTGCATAAGATCATCTTCAGTTTTTACTCTGAAAGCATGTATTTTATTGATATTTTACGTTTCTCAGTATTACCGCATGCTTTACAGTAGAGTATTGTATTTCTCCTCCATAGGGGTTTACCACATTTTGAACAGTATGCTAGTATTACGCCTAGTGTTGCATTCTTTGTAGTTAGTTGGTAGGGGCTCCATGAAGTTAGCACTTTAGCTCTAATGTAGTCTCCTAGTTTTATTGCTTCTTCTACAACTCTTACATAGTTTTCACTTAACTGTGAAACGTGAATTATACCTGTGAAGGTACCTGAGAGAGCTTTTGCTCCTTCAATTCTAAATATTCTTATTACTGCTATGTCGTCGGAAACACTATAAACTTGACCCCATATAATCCTTCCAGGTTTAGGTATTATTGGTGTTTTATAGGGTGATGGTATTACTGAGACTTTTCTTGAGCAATAGTCATAGAGTACTCTACCCACACACCTTGAATATACTGTCCCATTCCTCTCATACACTCCAGAGCCTGGCATGAATTCCTCTACTATACATAGTTTCTCTCCAGGTAATACTATTCTGCCCGATCTGTATTCATTTACTATACTAGTCATATCCTACTTCCTCCGCTCAAACCTGTATATTTTGATGGGGATTCTCTCTAGCCTCTTCACATGGTATGGAAGTCTAGCTGGTATTTCGAAGACATCTCTCCTACTCCAAGTGACTATAAATCCACACTCTAAAGCCTTTCTCCTAATAAAAGTATCTATATCTTCGCTATACTTGTGTATACTATATACTACCCGTGCTATAGAGAAGGCTTTGTATAGGAACATCATGTCTGCATGTCTCCTATGTACACCAAATGGTGGATTCTGTATAACTACGCTATTCTCGATATCATTTTTAAAATCCACATGAGATATATCGGCTTGAATAAGGTCTACATTGGTTACTCCAAGTTTTTTTACATATTTTAATGCTATTTCGAGACAGGAGCCATCAATATCGATTCCTATAACATATTTTGCGCCAAGTATTGCTGCAGCTATGGCTAGTCTACCCGTTCCAGTACCTAGATCAAATACTATTTTACCCTTAATATCGCCGTTAAAGTATGCATCCCATACTATTTGTGCTGCAAGCCTACCGGGTATAGTGTATTGTTCTAGTGAGGCTTTAGGTTTAGGTATTTCAGGTATAGATTCAATCAATATTTCTAGATCTTTCTTTCTTAATCTACCATGGGAAAATATATTTATCATAAGCATCATCAGCTATCATTAGTGCTTCTCCAGGAGTAAGTACGGGTTTTTCAAAGCTATATAAGTCATCTATTGGTAGTCTTGGACAGGATGTAATAACATATACATCGTATTCTTTACAATCTATATTTCTAAGTATATCAACACTTAATTCGTTAGCGATAATCCTATACACGTTCTTCCCCCGCTTTAAAAGCCTATCTGCTAATAGATTTACAAGGGATGGCCTATACTGGCCTGGTTTAGAGCCTATAATTAATACATAGTTTTGTCTATTCTTAGCTTCAAATATCTTCCAATACCTCATCTTGAGTGTTTTCTGAATATACTCCGTTATATCCTTAAATGTTTGCTCGTAGGGATCTAGTATTATTGTTGTCTTTCCCGTTGCAAGACCTAATCCTAGTCCATGAAATAACCCTCCAGCTATAACTATGTGGGCATTGACTTCCTTGTTAATTTTTATAGCTCCTTCATAACTACAACCCAATATTTGACCTGGAATTCTACAGTACCCCCCTATAGGTGTAATAATGCATTTTATACCATTATTCTCTAGATGTTCTTTTACGCTTCTTAATAGTGGTATATGTTGGATTACAGCTGATAACGATACTACTTCAAAGTTATGTTTCTTTAGGTATGAAGTTAATTTGGATAGTGTATTTGAGTTTAGTTTAACCTTAGAATATGAGGGAATAAATATTGTGTTAATTTTGGGTTCATAGTATTTTGTATGACCAAAATGTATTACCACATCGGCTTTTACTAGTTTAGCTTCATTCTCAGCGACATCGCATCCTCCATAGGTATGTGATGCTGAAAGGTATACGTCTAAACCTAAACTGGCTAGTTTACTGCAGATTACTCTAGCGTACTTTTTTAATCCATTCGGTAATTGAATTAAAACTCTCTTGGCTTTAAGTTTCTTTAACTCCGATATTACTCTCTCTAGTTCGAAATCGTATGGTACATTTTCACACGTATTTACCATTAGGTTGTTTTAGCCTCCTTTACTATAATTGCTGTTGGTATAGGCAGTTTTGAAGCACCAACTTTTAGAGCTTCTTTAGCTATATCTATATGTTCTTTATTAACTCTTACTTCGAGTATTACTTGTCTCGGAAATACTCTAGCTGCTGTCCCTATTGGTTTACCAAATGCTAACCTCATACCATCTTGTAGACGGTCTGCACCAGCAAATGCCATCATCTTATTCTCTCTTAGTACATGGTGAGGGTATACTCTGACTCTAAAGAAGTAGTTATTTTCACCAACTCTAGTTGATAAATATTTATGTACTATTACTCTTGCTGCCTCTAACGCATTATGTCTTATCTGCGCTGCCTCCTTAGCTATAAGTTCTACTATGTACTGGAATTTTCCTTTAACATTACCCATAACAAACTTTGTTATCTTTGGTGGTGGTACACCAGCTATATACTCCTTCCTGGTATATGGTGGACTAGTAAAATGTGTATAGCATCTTGCAGGTCTAAGTGGCATTAGTGGATCCCCTTTGTCTTAGGTTCTTCTTGGTAGGGTTAAGTACACTCCCTCCTATTAAGCTTTACTAAGAACCATTATGTTAGGCCATAAATCACCATGTGATACAGTTCTCTCATGTACTATGTTTAATTTTAAACCATATTCACTTATAACTCTCTTTACAGTTTTATGTTCAGTTGTTATTATTGTTATTCGGCCCTTTCTCCTTAACACTTTATACGCTGATATTATAAAGTCTCTATAGAGTTCATCTATTACACTCTTCCTTCCAATTCTTATAACGTATGGCGGATTGGATACTATAACGTCAATACTTTCTTCATCTAGGACTTCATGTAGTTTTCTAGCATCTTGAACTCTAAACTCTATTTTATCTTCAACATTAGCTGAAATAGCGTTGAGAATAGCTCCACGTATATGTTTAGCTGATATATCGTAGCATTT
>DQVH01000146.1 GCA_015661855.1 Desulfurococcales archaeon | reverse complement strand
TCTAAAGCCTCTCTAATACTCTCCTCTTTACACTCATAGTGTTTTCCTTGGGTTCTTATTGTGTGGTCAAAGATTATGTTTACCCCATAGTCGTAGAGTATTCCTGCAGCTACTTCATCTCTATCAATAGCTACAATTAGTATTTTCAACCTACTTAACCTTCTCCCACTCAGTCTTTTTAGTAGTGTTGTAGGCCATCCATTCTCTTTAATTATTGTGATTTCTGATCCAACATCTACACTTATTGTGTGGTGTGAGCCTTGTAGACCATATCTTTCAGGTGCATCAACTATTATACCGTGAACTCTTAACCTATTGGTGAAGGGTTGAAACTCACACTTTAAAACCTTTATACCAAGTGTTAATGGTATTCTTCTACCACAACTCCTACCTGTACCACTATTAGCTTTAATCTCTCGTGTTGTTTTAGCGTATACTATATCTCCTTTAGCTATTGTAGTATAGAGTATCCATAGGTCTTCATTAGATTCAACTTTAACTCTAACTAACCCCTGTTTTTCAGCTACATGAATTATCTTCATCTACCTCACTTTCACAGTTAAACTACTTACTACACATAGTAATATACGTTCACTAATACATAGCTATACCGTAACCTTATAGTATTTACTTAGTGAGAGAAGACCCTCTACAATACTTTATTACATTGTATTAGTTAGTTCTCTTGGTGGGGAGGATTTCACCGTAATGGTATGTAATATATGTGATAGGATTATTGATGTTAGAGTGAGGAGGGCATCGGTAAGGGATTTAGACACTGTTTATAATATTGAGGTTTTATCTTTTAGGAATCCTTACCCTAAGGCACTACTGGAATTCTACTTAAACTTATATGGCGATTTATTTCTTGTTGCTGAAGTTTATGGTCAAGTAGTAGGCTACATTATTGGTGTTATTAAGTGGGGTGTACTAGGGCACATACTTTCAATCGCGGTTCACCCTAATTTTAGAAGGAGAGGTATAGGGTCAGCACTCTTAAGGGAGGAAGAGTACATAATGAAATGTAGAGGTGTGAAGGTAATAAGACTTGAAGTTAGAGTAAGTAATAAACCTGCTATAGCAATGTATAGAAAGTTCGGGTACACTATAGCTTTCATAAAACCACACTACTATGAGGATGGGGAAGACGCTTACGTAATGTTTAAAATACTATCCTAAATCAACACTTTTAAGTGTTGTAAGTATTATCTACTAGAACCGCCATACAGTATATTTAGGGAGTGAATAGTGAAGATAAGATTCTTCATTATAGACGTTAACTACCAAGTTGTTGGTAGAGAACCCCACATACTATTATGGGGTATTACGGATAGGGGTGAACGTGTAGTAGTTAGAGAAACTAGGTTTAGACCGTACTTTTACATTCTACCACGTGAAAACGCTAACTTAGATAAACTAATAGAGAGGATTAGGCGATTACAAAACCCCAAATCTCCAATCATAAGATTAGATGTTGTTGAAAAGAAATACTATGGTAGACCTAGAAAGGTAATTAAACTTACAACTCTAATTCCCGATCAGGTCCCTAAGTATAGAGATGAAATTAAGAAGCTTCCTGAAGTAGAGGCATGTTTAGAAGCTGATATAAGATTCTATATGAGATACATTATTGACTATGGTTTACAACCATGTAGTTGGCATGAAGCTGAAGTAGAGGAGGTAAGAAAGACTCCAGGATTCCGTGTTGACAAAGAGTATAGACTGGTAGGTTATATTAAACCTGTAGAGATGGTTCAGAGACCTAAATTAAAGATTCTAGCATTCGATATTGAAGTGTATAACCCCCTAGGTAACCCTGTGGCAGTAAGAGACCCCGTTATAATAATTTCAACTGTAAACAGTGAAGGTGAGAGGAGGCAGTTTATAGCTAAGGATAGGGATGATAGGGAAGTTTTAAGATCATTTGTAAACTATGTCTTAGAGTACGATCCCGACATTATAGTAGGCTATAATAGTAATAGGTTTGACTGGCCATACCTAGTTGATAGGGGTAAGTATGTTGGTGTAAGAATTTCAGTAGCTAGGAATGGAGGTGAACCTGCACAAAGTGTTCACGGACATATATCTATTGTTGGACGAGCCAATGTGGATTTATACGACTTTGCTGAGGAAATACCTGAGGTTAAAGTTAAAACTTTAGAGAATGTAGCTGACTATCTCGGTGTTATGCCTAAAGATAAAAGGGTGATAATACATTGGACTGAGATACCAGAGTACTGGGATAATCCGGGTAAGAGACCAATATTCTTAAAGTATGCTATGCAGGATGCTGAATCAACCTACGGTTTAGCGGAAAAGTTTCTACCATTTGCAATGCAACTTTCAAGTCTTACAGGTTTAACGTTAGACCAGGTGGGTGCAGCATCAGTAGGCTATCGTGTTGAATGGTTCCTTATGAGGGAAGCATATAAAGCTAATGAGCTTATACCAAATAGAGTTGAAAGAGCATATGAAACGTACCGTGGAGCAATAGTTTTAGAGCCTAAGAGGGGTATACATGAGAATGTAGCTGTTCTAGACTTCTCATCAATGTACCCGAACATAATGATAAAGTATAATGTTGGCCCTGACACGTACGTTAAAGAATACGAGAATATACCTGATAGTGAATGTTGGATAGCACCAGAAGTAAAACATAAGTTTAGAAAGAATCCACCCGGATTCTTTAAGAGAGTGTTAACAATGCTTATAACTTTAAGGAAGGAAGTTAGAAAGTTAATGAAGAATTATCCGCCAGACTCACCAGAATATAGATTATACGATGAGAGACAGAAGGCATTAAAGATTCTAGCTAATGCAATGTACGGTTACATGGGGTGGACTGGTGCAAGATGGTATTGCAAGCCAGCAGCAGAAGCGGTAACAGCGTGGGGTAGAGAGACTATACGTAAGGCTATAGCTATAGCTAAAGAATTAGGATTAGAAGTAATCTATGGCGATACAGATTCACTATT
>DQVH01000065.1 GCA_015661855.1 Desulfurococcales archaeon | reverse complement strand
TATGTTGCTGAGAAAAACTCTGCAAACATAACCATGATTCCAGCACCAAGTATTTTTAGTCCTAGAGGTGGATTACCTATAGCTATTGGAGCATAGTTTAATAGTATCATCATCATTGTTATTAAGCCGTAGAATGTCTGAGTCATTGGTAGTGATGCTAGGACTAAAACATTTCTAAACTGTTTAGGGTCTTCAGCTAGTACTGCTGTACCAGCTGATGCAGCATAACCTATACCAATTGATGATCCACATAGTCCTCCAGCTAGAGCTAAAACTCCACCTAGAACTGCTAGTTCAGAACCATCAATCACAATTAACACCTCTTATCGTAACAGTAAGTGTGTATTCACCTTTAAAATTTTCCATACCACTCTACATGAAGACTATACACAGTATGTAATGAATGGTGTAGGTGAAGACTATTCTAACTCTTAGTTGAATAGATTAGCTTTAGTAGTAGTGGAGCTAGAATTGAAGAAGTGTATATTAGTAGTAGTGTTCCAAGATAAATCTCTTGAGGTATAACATTTAATGATAAACCTGCAACAGAAATTATTAAAGCAACTTCACCTCTAGGAATCATACCTACACCAACAGCTAGTGCCTGTCGCAACTTTACACCAAGAAGTACTGCTGGAACAGCACATCCAATAATCTTCGACGCTATCCCTACTAGTACAATTAGCAACGCTACTATAACTGCACTTATAGACCAAGAAGTCCCCCACGGATTTAATAGTAGACCCGCATAAACAAAGAATACTGGTGCAAAGAGGTAGTTTAGTAGTGACAGTTTCTCATTAATTAAAGCAGCTATAGGCATATCAGATAATGCTAAACCCAACATAAAAGCCCCTACTATTGGACTCAACTTTAAATGTCCAGTTATAGCAGCTACTAGAATACCAAATGATAATACGAATATTGTTGGAGCTTCACTAAATTTAAGTTTAAGTAGAAACCTATGTACAACCATATTTAACTTATGCATAGTTATAACCATTAACACTATAAAGACTACACCTAAAACACCAATTAAAATATCAATAATATTAAATAGTCTACCTAGCGCTAATGAGTAGACTAGAGCTAAAACGAAGAGACCATATATATCGTCTAGTACTGCAGCTTCAATAACTAGAACAGACTCTTCACTATCCATTCTACCTAAATCCATAAGTGTTTTAACTGTTATACTAATTGAGGTTGCAGTTAATATTGCACCTAGAAATGCCGATGTAACATAGTTGTAACCTAGAAGTATTCCCATAATAAAACCTAAACCGAAACTTGCTATAACACCACCTATACCTACTACTGCTGCTGTAAAACAGTACCTTTTAAAGTCTGAGTATTTAGTTTCAAGACCAGCCATAAACAATAATACTATTACACCAAGCCATGCTAGAAACTCTAATTCACCAGATACTATAATGACATTCAACATTGTTGGACCAAGAATTAAACCTGCAAGTAGATCACCTAGAATTGGTGGAAAACCAAACCTAATAATTACCTCCTCTAACAGTTTAGCAATTACCAGGATTACCGCTAACTCTAGTAGTAGCGTATTTATGTCCATACATATACGCCCTATAACATCTTAATCTTCACTAACATAATTTAATATCCAACTTTTAAAACTATCAATATATGAAAGTGTACATTCTTATAAGCTAAATTTATTTACTAGCTTTAAAACGATAAATTTCGGTGATGAACCGCCTACTCAGAGTTTGATGAAGAGTAAACAGTCAGCTGAGGGGATGTGGACAACTTACCCGACAGAGTTGGGTGAAGAAACCTCGTTGAACCGAACCTTAACACTCTACGTAATAAAACCCTTTAACCCGTGGGGTAGTACTCTTTGTACATGTCCTCCAAAGTACAGTCTACACCCCTACACTGGTTGTAGTCATAGATGTCTATACTGTTATGCTACATCATATATTGGTTTAAAATATAGTACTCCTAAAAGCAATTATTTAAGGAGGCTACAATACGACATTAAGAGAGTAAACCCTAAACTACCAATAAACATGTCGACAAGTAGTGATCCATACCCTCCAGAGGAACTACAATACCGTTTAACTAGGAAAACTCTAGAAATACTCATACCATTAGGATTCAAAATACTAATAACAACAAAGAACACAATATTCCTAAGGGATTTAAGCATACTAGCTAAAGGTAATGTAGCTATAACATTAACATTAACAACACTAGATGAAAATTTAGCTTCAAAAATAGAACCAAATACACCAAAACCTAAGGATAGACTGAAAGCAATAGAGAAAGCTATACAACACGGTATACCTGTCGGAGTTAGACTTGATCCAATAATACCATACTTAAATGATGACCCAGTGGAGATTAGAGAACTAGTAGATACAGTATCAAGTATAGGTGTAAAGTTCATAGTAACCTCAACATACAAGGTTAGACCAGATAACTTCAAGAGAATGATAGCAGCATTTCCAGAAATAGAGTATAGATGGAGGAGACTATACTATATTGATGGCGAGTACAGAGACAACTATAGATACCTCCCATTAAATATGAGAATGAAACTACTAAAGATAGTTATAGATTGTGCTAGGAGGAGTAAACTATCATATGCTACATGTAGAGAGGGTTTAACATCGAAAGAGTGGTTTAATGCAAAATCATGTGATGGAACACACCTAATACCCTTAAAGATAAAACCCACAATACACAAGTACAATATGCGAAAACTAAGCCAATATAGTAATTAATATAGTGTTTTGAAGTATACCGAGATTTAGGGTAGGAGGACTAGTAATGTACGCTCTCGAAGTAGTAGATCTAACAGTTAGTGTTAGTGGCAAGAGGATATTAAAGAATGTAAGTTTAAATATTAAGTGTGGAGAGGTAGTTCTACTACTAGGACCTAACGGTTCAGGTAAGTCAACACTTGTTCAAACAATTATAGGTAACCCCAAGTATAGAGTTGAGAGTGGTAAAATAATATTCTATGGTGAAGACATTACAAAGCTACCTATGGAGGCTAGAGTTCTTAAAGGTATAAGTTTAGCCTACCAGATTCCACCAAAAATTAGAGGTGTAAAGGTTAGAGACCTCATAGTACATATGTTGAGGAAGAGGGGTAAAACTAAGAATATCGTTAGTGAACTAGAAGAATACGCATCACTACTTAAAGTACAACACCTACTAGATAGAGAAATCAATGTAGGCTTTAGTGGCGGAGAAATGAAGAGAGTAGAACTACTACTCACATTAATGCAGAAACCAAAACTAGCACTACTCGATGAAGTTGACTCGGGAGTTGACGTAGAGAATATAGCATTAATGGGTAAAGTTATAAACGAGCACCTAGTAGGTAGTGGAGCTTCAACACTAATAATAACACATACAGCTCAAATAGCTAAATACGTTAAAGCTGATAAAGCATACGTAATGATAAATGGCTCAATAAAGTGTGAAGGAGATGCAGAGAAAATAGTTAAAACAATACTACAGTATGGTTTTGAGAAGTGTATTAAGTGTTTGGGGTGGAAGCTTTGAATACTTTGAGTAAGAGTAGAGAGTTATTTAAGGAGAGAGCTAGAAAGGCTTTAACAAAGAAGTCTACGTATGGACCTGATATAGATTTAGAACCATACATTAGAAAACATTTAGAGTCTTCTAGTCTAGAAACACTCAACATTAGAGATCCGAAAATTCAAACTAGACTAGAGAGTGTAGGTGTAGATGTTTCAGAAACTGGTAGATCCGGAAGCTACTATCAAGTAGATTGGAAAATCATATCATACTATTCGAGAATACCTGGAGTTAAAGTTTTAACTTTAGAGGATGCTTTAGAAAACTACTGGGATGTAATAAAAGATTACTTCTGGAAAGCTATACCCGTAGATAGGGATAAGTATACTGCTACAGTAGAACTCTATGGTAGAGGAGGCTACGTAATTCTAGTTGACGATGGTGTTAAAGTTGAAAACCCAATACAGACATGCCTACTAATGTATACTCGTAATATACTACAAGCACCACATAACATTATAGTTTTAGGTGATAATGCTGAACTCCACGTTATAACCGGATGTACATTTCTTAAAGAACCGTCAGGAATACATCTTAGTGTAAGCGAGTTCTATGTAGGGAAAGGATCTAAACTAACATTCACGATGATTCACGGTTGGGGTTTACAGCAACATATACGTCCTAGAACAGGAGTTATAGTTGAGGATGAAGGTGAATTTATAAGCCACTATATAGTCTTATCTCCCCCAGGAACATTACAAACATACCCTACAGTAAAACTTAGAGGTAGAGATTCTAAAGCATACATTTCAAGTGTTAGTGTAGGCTTAAACACCTCAATTATGGATATTGGAGCAGAAATAATACTTGAGGGTAGGAGGAGTATAGGCGAAATAGTATCGAGAAGTCTGGGAAGAGATAAATCGACAATTACTGCTCGTAGTAGAATAGTAGGTTTAGGTAGAGAGTCAAAGGGGCATATAGAGTGTATGGGACTCCTACTATCAGATAGTGCTGTAATAGAGGCAGTACCACAACTATCAGCACAAACTGACGATGTAGAATTAACACATGAAGCCTCAATAGGGAGAATAGCTGAAGACGAAATATACTACCTTATGTCTAAGGGATTCACATATGAAGAAGCAAAATCAATAATCGTAAGAGGGTTTATGAGTATAGAGGTTAAAGGTATACCAAAAACACTAAGAAACATGATTGAAAACGTAATAAACATAGTATCAAGTAAACTCTAAAACCTAGCATCATACCATTAAACTAGAAACTTAACAACCATAAATCTACCCTTAAACACCTAGTTTACGTGAGACTAAACTCACACTTAAAGCTTAGAATAGTGCTATTGTTAGCCTTAAAATTGATACCTTAATACTATTCGTAATTGTATTTTCAATTACAATCACTACATGTATACTGTGAGAGAAAACACATTACAAGTATGCAGGGTATCAAGCTTTATAGTGAGAGTTGTTAGGGTATTTCTGTTAACTCCATTATGAAAATACATAATAGTATCTAAATTAACAGTGTCCTCCAGGCTGCTATTGAGGGTTAACGTATTGAGGATCTTTATTACTGGGTGTGCAGGGTTCATTGGTAGCTTTCTTACTGAGAAACTTGTTAGTGAAGGATATAATGTTATTGGTGTAGATAACCTATCCACTGGTAGACTTGAGAACTTAAAGAATATTCTAGGTGAGAGGGGGTTTAAGTTTGTCAAGGCAGATCTATTAGAGCCTAGTAGGTGGATTCACCTACTTAAAGGTGTTGATGTAGTATTCCACTTAGCAGCAAACCCTGAGGTAAAACATAGTGTATACATGCCATTAGACCATTATAAACAGAACCTTACAACTACAATGTACGTATTGGAAGCTTCAAGAGTAAATAGTGTTAAACTATTCGTTTTTGCATCTAGTAGTACAGTTTATGGTGATGCTAGGAAAATTCCAACACCTGAAGATCACCCTCTAGAACCTATAAGTATCTATGGTGCTACTAAAGCAGCATGTGAAATACTATGTAAAACATACGCTAAACTTTACAATATACACTGTCTAATACTACGCTATGCCAACATAGTTGGCCCTAGACTAAGACATGGAGTAATATACGACTTCATAATCAAATTGAAAAGAAACCCTAGAAAACTAGAAATTCTAGGTGATGGCACCCAGAGAAAAAGCTACCTATACATAGAGGACGCTATAGATGCAACACTAACTGCAAC
>DQVH01000006.1 GCA_015661855.1 Desulfurococcales archaeon | reverse complement strand
CTCATTTCAACTATTCTATTACATGCATCAGGTATTATAGTGGTATCGTGAGAAACCATAATCACTGTTACACCCATCCTACATAGCTTACTAAGAATACCCGCAACGTACACTCTAGACTCTCTATCAAGATTACTAAATGGCTCATCTAATACTAGAAGTTTAGGCTCTCTTACTATAGCTCTTGCTATCATAACCTTCTGTTGCTGACCACCACTAAGTCTACCTATAGGCTTATACGCTAAGTCCTCAATACCCATTAGCCTTAAAACACTATGTACTTTCTCCCAATCTCTACTTGTTAAGTCTTCTAGAGTACCTTTATAGCATGCTAACGCTAATGCTACAACCTCTCTTACAAGAAATGGTTCTTCAGGTTTTCTAATAAAATCTTGAGGTACATATCCAATAAGCTTTCTAAGATGATAAGCATTTTTAGATATATCTTTACCGAAAACTACTACTCTACCCTTACAAGGTTTAAGTAGACCTATTATGGTCTCTAGTAGTGTCGTTTTACCTGCACCATTAGGTCCAGTAATTAATATGAACTCTCCATACCCTACCTTAAGGTTTACATCGTAAATTGCTGGCTTAGTTTCACCATGATATACTACATGTACATTAGTTAATGATACTACGTATTCATTACTATCTCGAATAAGTCCTCTACTGAAAGTGTTTTTACCCAACGGGCTCCCTCATTGACATCGGTAATTTCATGTAACTTTCTAATTACGGATTCTCTCACCTTTAACTTTAGAGTTTTATTACTACTTTTACGTTTAAACTCTATAACAATGTTACATATACTACCACTATCCACCAACTCAATATTTAATTTGCCTAGAGTACACTTCGTACTACATTGAATACCATCGACAATACATGTGTATGGAGTTTTTAATGGTAGTGTTACTTTAGCTTGTAAATCAAATTCGTTAGAGGGGTTTAGTATTTTCCTTGCTAACTCGCCAGCTCTATAACCTATAATTAGGTAGGGGCCTAAGTGTCCATGGAATACTGATGCCTCCTCTAATGTTAGGTATCTCACTTCCTAGACACCCTAAGTGCTATTATTAATACTAACTCTAGTACAGCTACTACTATTAGTGCTATAATGATGTACTTGTATAGTGTTATTTGTTCTTCAAGTCTAGCTATTTGGCTTAAAGTTTTGTAGTTTTCTATAGCTTTAACTAGCTGTTCAACATTATACTCCATAACCTTCGTTACATTATTTAGACCAGTAAGTGTACCTGGAAAGTTTGTTAATACTACATGGACTGCTCCAATTCTCCTAGCAAGTTCCTCACCAAACCATACTCCACTCTGTAGGTTATCTATTACCAATTGAACTTTATACTCCCTACCTAACCTCTCTAACTCGATCATATCCTTTGTTGATATTCTTTCTGGTGGTGGATAATCCTTTACGACGTTAAATCCAAGCCATACTATGAATGGTTTCTGCCACTTCATAACTATAACTTTAACACTACTAAAATCATACTCTTCAGCAATAGATTTTAGTCTTAAAGCTACCTCATCTATAGCTTTCAAAGCTTTATTTAATGATGAGTTAACGTTTAACCCTAACCTCTCCGATAACACTTTAGCTACTTTTTCATACAGTCTTTTGAGGTTTGAAGGTGTATTCCATGGACCACTAATTTTAACTAGTGGTGCTTGTGTACCAGAAACCTCCTTTAACTGTTTAATCCAAGGCTCAAACCCGTGATACAGTATTAGTTTTGCTCTGCGGAACACTATTACATCACTGGGCTTTATATCGTAGTGTGCTGGACATACTGATGGACTAACTATAGCAATAACACTAACTCTATCACCAGCTAAATCCCTAACAATACTACTAAGTACCGTTGTTGACGTTACAACTATTGGTTTACTCTCACTTTGAGCAAAAACTATACTTACAGATATGATAAACATTGAAATCAATAATAGTAATGAAAGTATCTTAACCTTAAAATGGTAATACACAATATGCACCTACATATAATTACTAGTGTACCTTCATGTAAGAGTATATACTCTGAGAAGAGTATATTTCTTTCCCCTTTACTTAGGTTAGCTTTTAGTATGGGGGATTAAAGTTAATCACATCTAATTATTTTTATTTTAATAAGTTTTGATAGTTGCTTAATATGCTCAATAATACTTAGTAAACCGGGTCTCTCATTAATAAGTAGAAGTAGTGGTAAGTCAGTATCAAAACATATAATTAAATTCTTGATTAGCTCTACCGATATATCGCCTTTAAGACTTCTACAATCCAGTAATACATACTTTTCATCCTCTAAATCAACTACGTTTACTTCATGTTTAACTCCAGAACGTCCCTCTAGTACCTCCTTCCTTAACGACCTAAGTATAGCCATAGGTTTACTCATATATTATCCCTAACCTAAATACACATTAATAATACTCTTACACGTGATATTTTGTTGTTACGTTATTTATTTTTTACCTTTCTGACAAATAAATACACATTGTATAGTTAAATCTGTTATAACTGACCGTGCGAAAGAGTTATTACATTAAAAATTTCAATCTCAATAGATTCCCGGGCTATCTCAACTTTGTTAAGTTCATGTTCTACCTGTCAAGTACCATCTCTAGTATCCCCCTGAACTAGTTCTACCCATAGTTCGTAGAGCTCTTACTAATTGCCTACAAGATTATCATTACCAATCCTCACATAGTTGGAGAGGTAAGAGTGATAATCACTTCCACCATTATACCGGTACAACATGTCACCTATACCATTTATAGTTGGTGAAGAAACATACCATTACGATAAAGCTAACCATATACTGCTGTTAAAAGTGGT
>DQVH01000014.1 GCA_015661855.1 Desulfurococcales archaeon | reverse complement strand
AACCTTGTAATGGCACTTCTAAATCTAGGCATAGCCTTAGGGTCAGCTGTTAAAACTGCAGGAATACATAATGTTGACAATAGAATAATGTATACAATAGGGTATGCAGCACAGAGAAAGGGTTTAATGAAAGCAGACATAATTATAGGTATACCTCTATCAGCTAAAGGTAAAAACATATACTTTGACCGTAAATGGCCTAAGTAACAAACTTGCGATACACACAGTTAAACTGTTTTTTCCAATTCAACTACAAATATTCTATCGAGAGGTGTCTTAAGTACTGGAGTTACTTTAGCCTTAAGATTAAGCCTCTTAACAAGCATAATAACGTAATCTAAAACTACATCATTTACTAGTATATATACTCTACCTTCTTTCTTAACTAGCTTCAACGAGTTAATAATGAGTTGTAGTAGTAGTTTTAGGTTACTTCCACAACAGTAAAGTGTATCAGTATTATCTCTGGCATCTAGTGGTAGATAGGGTGGGTTAAGGACTACTATGTCGAATACACTACACCTTAATGCATTACCCTTATCCATCTGAATTACATCTATATTATCCCACCGCTTATTCACTTTAGCATTTAATTTAGTACTTAATACAGCATTATACATTATATCTGATGCAACAACTCTATTACGTTGAGCTAGATGTAACGATATTAATCCGGAGCCTGAACATAATTCGTAGATAAACTTCCCCCTAACGTTATGTAGTATTTTACACAGTACCATCTGAGTTAGTGTGTATTTTGGTATAAACACTTGGGGTAGTAGTATAATCCTTAGACTATCATTATGGTCTATACTTACACTAATGTATCTAATTCTCCTTCCACCGACATAGTATAGTCTATGTAATATTCTTAGGAGTAAGTAGATTAGTAAAGTTCTTAGCCTACTTGATAACATTTGTTAACCACAATACCCACTATATACACTGTTAACCTTTAACCCTAATTTACTTAATAGTTTTTCTGTATCACCCCTTCTCCTCTCAAGACTTATAATGTATGGTGATTTCAGCACTATTAATTTTGGATTATAGCCTTTAAGTTTGAGTGAGTCTATAATTCTAGCTAAATCACTTAAACATCGAGGGCCATAATTGGGTGATTCAAGCTTTATAACGTTATTTGATACTTCAACTCTAACACTACCCCCACAGTATACTCCCTCAACAACATTACCTCTTATGCTAACAGAGTATCCAAGATCCCAAAGTATACTTGCAAAAGCTCTAATACTGATCTCACTTGCCAACCTGTATATTGCTAGAAAGCACAAACTCTATCTCCTCTAACCCATATATATTTTACCTCTTTCCCTATAACACTTATTACACCATTTTTACAGCAGTTCATACTGGGTGGTTTCTATTAAAGACTATTATATAGCTATTGATATAGGTGCAACATACCTCCGTATAGCACTAGGTAGCTCTAAGGGTGTATTTAAAGTTAAGTTGAAGGAGAGAACGAGTAGAAGTAATAATGAGTATGCTATAGCATATCAGATAATAGACTTGATAAGGAATAATTTACCAAGAGAACTTATAGACAAAGTTAAAGCTATTGGTATTGGTAGTATCGGACCATTAGATATTAAGCGAGGCGTAATAGTTAATCCATGTAATCTACCTGTTAGAAAAGCTATTATTAAAGAGCCTTTGGTGAGTGAGTTTGGTATACCAGTTTACATGGTTAATGATTGTGTTGCTGGAGTCTATGGTGAATGGGTTTATGGTGCTGGTAGAGGCTTAAGAAATTTAGTTTATGTAACTTTTAGTACAGGTATTGGTGGCGGTGTAATTGTTGATGGACATCTACTTATAGGTAAGGATGGTAATGCTCATGAGATAGGACATATTACTGTAGACTATGAAGGTAGACTTACATGTGGTTGTGGAGGTTTAGGCCACTGGGAAGCTTACACATCAGGCATAAATATACCAAGGTATGTTAAGTATCTTATCGAGACAAAGTATAAGAGGGTTATTGTAGAAAGTAAACTATATAAATATTACGCTGAAAATGCCATTACATCTGAAATTCTATATAGTTTAGCTAGAGAGGGTGATAGACTAGCATTAAGAATTATCGATGAAATTGGTAAAATTAATGCTGCTGGTCTAGCTAGCGTAATAAATGTATATGATCCAGAATTAATTACTTTAGGTGGATCAATTATATTAAAGAATCCACCAAACTTAACACTAACCCCTATACTAAAACATATTAAAGCCTATGTTTTGAACCGTATGCCTAAGATAACCATTACACCTCTAGGTGAAGATATTGTACTATACGGTGCATTAGCGCTAGCAATTAACCCTCCTAGCTATTTAAGAGATTTACAGTAATATTCTTGAAGGAGCTTATGATAATTTCTCCCTATTCCTTTGAATATATTCCCATAACTCACTCTCTGAAATACGGTACTCACGTTTAGGTACACCTATAGGTATTATGTATAGTGGGTGTTGGTTCTTTGGAGCTCCTATAATTTCTCTCACCCAGTCATCGTAGAATGCTCCAATGACAACTGCGCCTAAACCTAAAGCTGTAGCCTGTAAGTATACATTCTGGCCTGCATGGCCAACCTCCATATGGACATATCTTATACCACGCTCACCATACCTTCTTGTAGTTCTCTCATACTCAGCAGTAATAACCAAGTTTACTGGAGCATTAAGTATCCATGGCTGGTTTAATCCAGCTTTATATAGTTCCTCTCTGTAGTCACCCTCCTTGATTAAGATTAGTGTATGAGTGTAGGGATCGTAATGGTATATTCCAGCAGTTAAACCCTTAACTCCACCACTTCCTACAACGACATATACTTCTAGAGGGTATGTAGCACCAGCTGAAGGGCATGTTCTAAGACCCCATCTAGTCTCAGATATACCTTGAGCAGCCCATAGTATTTGTGATAACTGGGTAAGTGTTAATGGTTCATCAGTATAATCCCTAATACTCCTACGATACGCTAGAGCCTCTTCTACACTCATATTACCCTTAATCCTCGGTAATGGTAGAAAGACAATACGCTTTTTAACTTCCAATTCTAACTTGGCTACCTCTTTTTCAATATTCCCTCTCGGAATGTATGGTACGATGATTATGGCTGCTACAGCTATTGCTGTCAACATTAAACTTAATACTATAAGTCTACGTTGCATAAGTCACACCTCAAATATATCTTCAAAACTATATATTATAGGTATTACCCCGTAATGTAATAATGAGCTATCAAAATGTTATGTGAGTGAAACAGAGTGAACGTAGTTTAAACATACCATGGCAACTACCTTATTCTTGCCTCAAATAAAGTTGGCGTTATATAGTTAGACTTGTAATAACTTTTTAAGTATTCAATACTATTTTACAACTCAAGTTAAACTTAATATATTTCATTATTGAACATTATAATGGTGGAATATTGTTTAATGGTGTACATGTTAAGACAGTTTACATTGTAACAACTGTTATGTTTATTCTTAGTTACTGGATACACTTACCAGCACCTTTCGGTCCAGTTAGCTACTATAGTGACATTACCTATCTATACCATGTAATATTTGGTGGAGGTGGAAGATGGTTTACACATCCTAGTACTTATGGAGTACCATACATAGATTACTTTCTAGAATACCCTATTATAGTGGGTTTATGTTTTGCATTAGCATCTTTACCTAGACTATTCCTAAATGAACCTGTAGCTCTACTAGTATTCTACCATGTAATGACTTTGATACTATATGTAGCTACAGTTATCTGTATCAGGGAGTGCATCCTACTATCTATGAGATTAGGGTTACCAATATATAGGATTCTATTATTCATACCCTGCACACTATCCTTTATAATGTATGTTGTATATAATTGGGATATCATTGCTTCAGCATTTATGATGATGAGTATTAGGTTATTCCTTGAAGGGAAATATGGTAAGAGTGCACTATGTTTAGGCTTAGCTATAGCATCTAAGCTTATTCCAGGAGTTCTGATAATACCGGTAGTACTCTACCTGTCAAGAGTTAGAGATATAGTAAAATACGTTGTGATAGTACTAGCAACATACTTTACATTAAATCTCCCGGTAATGGTTGTTAACTTTGAAGGCTGGATGAGATTCTGGAATTACCATTTGTCATGGTATATTGAGGGGTCATGGCTAATATTAATATTTGAATACTATGATCCAATAGCTAGATTAGTATCGAAAATTCTATTTGCAATAGTAATGGTAGTGCTCATGATATATGTACACGTAGGTAAAGTAATTATTAAATGTAAGTGTAGTAATGTAACTAGTTTTATTGAGGTTATGTTCCTCTTTATAGCTGGAGCCCTATTTTCAAGTTATGTTTTTACACCCCAAATGAGCTTACTACTATACCCTCTAATTGCAATTACACCATCTATACCCTTAATTTTACTATATGCATTTGATATACCGAATGCAGCAATAATGATGTTCTGGTTTACATACAACGAGTGGTTGGAGGAGATATTTGGATTCGAAGTACCTGTATTCACACGTACTTCACCAATAGCACTACTCATAATATTAAAGTGTTTTATACTACTAGTAATGATGATAGTGGTAATTAAGCAAAGAATTAGAAGCGGGAGGAGAATTATTGGCTAATAAAAACTGTTAGAGTTCAATGTAACTGTAATATTACTCTCGTTTTCTATTCCTTGATAGAAACATATTTATCTACGGTAAATAGATTATAGTAGCTGGGGGTGCTGGGTCTTCGCACTAGAATTTAAGGTTAGAAGGAGGAGAACTAGAAAATTAAGAATAGTAGATGGAAAGGTGTGCTTTAGGAAGCTAAAAGAACACTGCTTTACATTTCCAAAGGAGGTTATGGATGTACTTAATAAGATAGTACAGCTTGTAGACTATATAGTTTATGATAGTCCATCCTCAGCTAGATTTCGCCATCCAGGCTCTGTAAGATCACTAATATTATACTTGTATGCTAGAGTTACAGAGAGACCTGTTTACAAAGTTGCAGAGGAATTCAAAGTTGCACCGGAGCAGCTCTATAGAATAGAGAGAGCTTTAAAGAAGGATGGTATATATGAGAAGGTAATTAATGCTGCAAAGAGACTATTAAAGGAAGCTGAAAAGAAGAAATAGCTGGTAACAGTCTATACTTTATACTACATACACTATAAAATACTGGACTGGATAGTGAGTATAAGAGAAATCTAAGTCTGATAGTAGTTCACATTGGCTAGAATTAGATATTACGGTTTTGATATAACTAATGCTGCACCAACTACAATTAGGAATAAGCCTAGTAGTTTAGTTACTGTAGCTTGCTCTCCAAGTACTATTATTCCAAATAGCGTAGCCCATAGGTAACTTAATGCTATTAGAGGGGCTAGTGTTGATAGTTCTTCATGTT
>DQVH01000150.1 GCA_015661855.1 Desulfurococcales archaeon | reverse complement strand
TTACTCTGGCCTCTTATGCAAAGTCTAGTTTCAATTTCTATACCGAAGGAGTACTGTTCAAGAGCTATAAGCCTATATTTTATAGCTGGATCATTATCATACAACGTGGGTATATGGATTGGAGGATTTATAGAAAAATATTGGGGTAAAGAGCTACTCTACTTAACTACATTAGTCATACTAATCATTATGATAATTTCATATGATTTAATCTCATTAAATTGCAACGTAAATACAGAGTGGTATATTCGGAAGAAGAGAGTTAAAACACCAATTGGTAGAGTTCTTAGTGAGATAGCTAATATTATACCCTTAATAGTAATTGTTGGGGGGTTGTCGGGTCTCTCAATAGACTACATATTAGCTTACGTTAAGAGTGTAAGTGGACATTCAGATTTCACTGTGAGAACTCTATGGAGTTACACTGGCTATATAGCCCTTATAATAGGCTATATTTTATCACATATACTAGATAAGTATCCTTCAAAAACTATACTTTACACTATAAGTTACATAACAGTGTTATCATTAGCATTCCTATCACTAAGACTACCATTAGAGTTAATGTATTTAATAACAATATTGCCAAGGATGTGTAGTTTTATATTTAAACCAATCATAAGGGGGTTTACGGTAAAGACATCAAGTGATCCTGAAATAGTAGTTGCATTAGTAAACTCATTATCTAATATAAGTGCAGCTCTTACACCCTTAGTAATAGTATTTATTGATAAACTTGCTAAGCCCACACATATACTTAACAGCTTAGGTTTAAGCATCTACACATTAATATCTATAATACTACTAATCATACTAAACTTGAGCAAAAGCAGGTCTACTTGATATGAGGACTAAAGGTTTCTAAAAGTAATTAAGAACAACCTTAGAATATTGAATATAAATATTGGATATTTAACGTAGCTTAAAATTTATTTAGCCCTTATACTAATAGTTAACGTGACGGGGGTCATGGGCCTGGGTGACAAAGCCGATATCGGCTTATGGATGAACCCAGGTACGAATGCACGTCATACAATCCTTTTCGATTAACAATTAGTTTATCTTCTCTTCTCTAGCTCTTTATACCAGTACTTCTCCAACATAAGCTCCATTACCTTTTTACCTCTACGTGATAGCATAACCATGCCCCCGGTTACATCTATTAAGCCTTGCTCACGTAATCTCATTAGTCTTTCAGCTAATGTTTGTGGAGACTCATTACTTGCCTCCTTAAGTATATCTAGTGGTATTGCTTCTACCTTTCCTAAAGCCTTTAAAAGTGCTATATCACCTCTAGTTAGTATTGCCGATGTTCTCCTTGCTCTCGTAGATGCTTCCTCCTCTTCATGTATTACTCGTTCTCTAACACTCTCACTACTTGACCTTGAACCCTCTCTAATTATAGCGAGATAGACTAATGCACTTATAATGAGTGTTATTGCAATAGCCGTGTATAGTAATAGTAACGTTATATGACCTATTGTACTTATTGCTGTATTTAACATATCAGTTACTACATCCACCATTATTCTAGCCCTTTCTCTTACCGATTAAGTAAAGTAATATGCTAGCTACTACTGTAATACTAATTATTCCATAAAGGTATTTTTGAGGTATTAGCGGCTTTACAGGTGATATAACATTTAGTGAAATTATGTTACTTTCTAAATTCATTTCAGGTACAATAGCTTTTATCTTATACTCACCGGTAGTAGTTGGAGCATTAAACGTTATGATTTCCTCACCACTCCTACCCACGATACTAAATGCTGTTGGAGTCCATTCGCCATTAATATTCATTAATACCTGTACTTGAAGTGGTTTTGTAGGTGGAGGTGTTAATCTCACTTTGGCATAGACTTTACCCTCTGGATATATAGTCTCATTAAGTAAGCTTAGCTGGATACTCCTAATAACTTTTATGACATTTAATACCGCTTTATTAGTTATATTAGTGTTTTCCAATAATGCTACTAATATGTATTTACCAGTCTTACCTGGAGCATTAAAACTAATTCTTGCTACTCCATGACTTACAGTGACCTTCCTCGTCTCTAATACCGTTGAGTCACTAAGTAGGTTAACTATTAGTGATGTGTTAAGTGGTGGTTTAAGTTTAACCATGTATTCCACTTTGGCTCCAATCTCAACGGTTTGCTCTTTAGGAGTTATTGTTAAAGATGGTTTAACAATTGTAAACTCTGTGCGATTACATAGAGTTCTACCACCTACCATCACACATACCTCAAGCCTATACTTACCAGTTGTAAAGATAGCTGGTAATCTAATGCTACATACACCATCTACAACTTCAATACTCTTATTGTATACTACTTCACCATTACTAGTAAGGTTTATCTGTCCCTTAAGGACCCCACTAACTCTGGGTTTCAACTCTACTATTACTCTAATAGGTTTACCATATACGATTACTGATGGGACATATATGTTTATACTTGGTGTCTTTATTACATTAATAGCTCTAGGTAAACTCTCTATAGTACCATACTCTGATACTATTACCGCTTTAACAGGGTATTTCCCGGGTGGAAGGTCAATTTTTATCTCCTTTTCACCATAACCATCAAATATGTAGAGTTCATCTAGCATTACCCATTGGAATAATGTTTTATCATAGTACACTATTTTAACGGGTATGTACAGTGGTAGTCTAGGTTTAATAGTGACTGCGAATTTCACTTTGGAGCCTGTAAAGACTGAGTATTGCTCTAAGTGTAGTATTATGTCAATTATTAGGTCTACAACTCTCCTTTTAGAGTAAACTATTATAGGGATTGCAGTGCTAGTTATACTTACCCTTTCACTTATACGCGATACGGGAACTCTTACTCTAAACATGTAGTATTCGAATTCCTTATATACTGGCACCTCTTTAGCTTTCCAAGTGAAGTTGAATTCCCCTAGTCTATCTGTTGTTGTAATATTTACTATAATCCATTTACCATTAATACTCTTCTCTAGAAAGACAGGTATACCGTTAATTGGTGGTGTAATTTTACCGTAAAATAGAATACATGTACCTTCAAGTATAGCCGTCTTATCGGTATTGAATGTTATCTTTATATTAGGATAGGCCTCTAATAGTGCTTGGGCTTGTGTAAACACTTGTGTGCCATCGGGCAATTCATATCTAATAATAGCTTTAACATTATGTAAACCTCTAGAAATATATGTGAATACAGTTGATGTAACATTCCTTCTACTTTTTGGATTTAATGATTCAACAAATAGTGTATCTACTAGTTCATTATCTATGTAGACATCAACTATAATATTCATGACCGTAGTATCTCCTATATTCTCTAACTCTATGTCCATATTAATTTTAGTTAGTGACTCTTTAACGATATTATAGTATGGTTTACCATTCAATAATATTCTAGCCCTAATAACTGAAGTACCAGTGTATATTGTTATGGGGAAATCGAATGACTCGGTAAACAACTTGCTATCACTAAACCCTTTAATAGTGATTGTTACTGAACTCTGTATCAACTTACCTATACTGTTATTCCCGTAGTTAGCATATGGTATGTATACTTTCAGTTCAGTATCTATCCTTTTTGAGTATAATGATATTAACCCTATGTATCGTGAGGAGAGTTCCTTACCGTTACTACATACCTTAGCTATTAAGTGTATCTCCTTACCAGGTATTCCCACTCTAAGCTTAATCCTTAAATGTATACTAGCTATACTTCCAGGAGTCCAAGGCATTTCAGAATACACTGTAACATCCATTATCCATTGTCCATCATCATCACTCCACGTAATTACATAGTGTTTAACTGTAGGAGGATAAGTTAGTGATATAGTGGGGTATGGTACACTGGTTAATATCAATATTAGAGTTAAAATTATAAATGTGAGTGTTTTACGTAAGGCGTCGCTGATAAACATTATGGTATTCCTCAATTGCTTTTTAAAGCCTCCATAAATTAATTTCTACTGTAATATGCTATTAAAATTTCTGCTTATTCCCATATTTCATATTTTAGGGAACAGGTATCATAAATACTCTTCCAAATAGAGTCTGTACTAAAATTCTCATTACAGTAACTGCTCCACTAGTCAACATTAATAATAGTGATAGTTGAATCCAGAATGTCTCAGGTATTCCACCGTATGCTACTTTTATTGTTAATGCGTTAACTACTGTTAGGAATGCTAGAAAACATATAGTTACATTGGTTATAAATGGAAGATTAGGTAGTACTACTGAGAGAGGTAGTACCCCCATTAAACCTTGAAAACCAGCTATTGTGGTAAATGCCTGCATGTAGTTAGAGAATTGCTCAATAAGGAATATTATTGTTGTTACTATACCTGTTGTAAGTATCTGCAGTAAGTATACTGTTACCTCGAATACTCTAGCTGTTCTCTCCCTCATATTTCTTAAATCTAGTATCCTAGTAAAAATGTCGCTTAAAGTTGTTCCTATAGTTTGTGTGTTCCCACCGGCATCCACTGAGTCAACCATTATATTCGTACATTTAGTTATTAGGTCACTCCACGTATCAAATATAAAGTATCTCCAAGCTGTATGAGGGTCAACACCGTTGGTAAGTCTAGCATAAACCCTCTTTAGAGCCGGTGTTAAAGGGCCAAAGTCACTCATAAGTATTGACTGCATAGCTTTCGCTTGGTGAGGTATTACTGAATATGTTAATCCGAAACTCCTAATAAATATGGGGTAGAATGATTCAATTCTCTTAATTCTATGCTCTATTCTTCTAGCCATTAAGCCAGGTAGTGTTAGAGGTAGAGCACCCATAGCCAGAACGTATTCGAGCTGTTTAAATGTAGTATAAGTAATGTAGCTTAGAATGCCCATTAGAATTAGGCC
>DQVH01000010.1 GCA_015661855.1 Desulfurococcales archaeon | reverse complement strand
GATCTGCCGGTATACTATCAAAGGCGTCCATTATATCTCCTACAAATATAAAGTATGCCTCGTAACCTCTACTACGAAGTTCTTGAACTATAGCCCATGGGTATAGGAATTCACATACCGTCCCAAGATGCGGTGGACCACTAGTAGTAATACCTGATCCAACAATGTATGGTGGACTTCTGGTCTTAGTAAGTTTATCAACTAGTTTCTCAACCCAATGTTTAAACTCAACCATATATCTGTTTCAACCTCCCACTAATACCACCATCACTTACTCAGTAAAGCTGGATAAATATTTTATTCAACAAGAGTTAGCGATAAAAACTCCCCACTATTAATACTTAGTGGAGCCGGGTGGTGTAGCGGCCAAGCATGCGGGGCTTTGGACCGAAATAGGTCGGGAAGAACCCCCGCGACCGGGGTTCGAATCCCCGCCCGGCTACCACTCATATATCTTAAACTTCCTAGTCTTAATGGAGTTCATGATTAAAGTTAATATATTATCTATGGTTTAAATATCTCTTCGTGTTCTCGATGATTTCTTTTACTCTTCTAATGAGCTTATGGTAATCTAATACCGCTTTAACTAACGTTAATGGTACTACTATAGATACTAATGGTGCCATGGGCATAGCATAGAATGACAACTGACTTCTACCACCAATAGCATATAATATATAGTACATTAAGTAGTAGCTCCATAGAATTAAATGGACCTTGAACAGGTTAAACCACTCTTTACACATAACTAGGGTTATGATGAGTGTTGGGATTATCAATGGGTATATGTAGGGATTAGTTCTTGCTGAAAGTAATGGTACACCTTCAGGTGAGTAGTAGAATACAAATGGCTCTTGATTTATAAGCCAACCCCAAGGTGGGCAAATAAAGGGGTTATTTTTGTAACTAGTATGCCAGCTTAAAGCCCAAAACTGTATATCAATCCACTCTTTTAAGCCTCCCAGATGGAGTATCACAGGGATATTTATTATGGTGTAGACAACTAATGGTATAATAAGTATGTAGGATAACGCTTTAACCTTTGCCACGTTACGTTTTAGAAATAGGTATAGTGTGTAACCGGGTATTAGAAAAACTCCACTATACTTAATTGAGCTCGTTAACCCTATTGTAATACTAGCTAGCAGTGGTCTATCGTAAACCATAAAGAATACTGTTAACAGTGTGAAGAATGCTTGGGGGAAATCAAGCATAGCAATAATCTTCATGTCATTGAATAGAGGGTCGAAAAATAATAATATTGGAGGCACTAATGCTAATATATCAGATTTCGTTATTTTACGAGCGATGAGGTATACAAGTATAATCATAATCGATGACTCAATAATATTTGGTATTCTCCAAAAGAGAGGTCTATCGCCCAATATGAGCATAGCAGCCATAATTAAATATTTACCTAGTGGAGGATGCTCCAGATTAAGATAAGACTCTATACTTTCAGCTTGTGGATAGGGATACCAATCTATATTATTTACATGAAATATAGTTTTGAGGATATTTCTAGCGGCTGATACATACCATTGTTCATCACTAATATAGCAGTTGAAGTTTAATGCATTAATGTAACCTGAGTAGAAAGTGAGGCCTGAAATAACAATGATGGTTATATATGAAATTATTTTTAAATATATATCCTTTAACATCATGAGTACTATTTACCTGGTTAAAGTTATTCTTGAGAGTAAAGTGCAAAGAAGTATAAATATTATGATTAAAAGTACTACAACTATAATCGGAATATAGAGGTTTAAATCACCCCATGATAGAATTAATGGTAAGGGGCCTATCACAACTATAGCTATACCTGAGTATCTTGTGTTAACTTGATTGGCTGTTATAAGTAAGGGAATTACTAGGATTAACGTTACACTAAAGAGTATTAATAGTAAACCTATAATGAATAATCTTTTATCGATATATCCATTAATCATAGTTTAGTACTACCCTCTATATATTTCATGAACTCTTCTTTGTTTTCTAAAATATATTTCAATGCTAGTACTATTAAATCTTCGATAGGTAAATCTCTCCTTATAGTATATTTTAGCCCCTTTACTAACCTTAGTAGGTCTGTATAAAGGTTAACAGGTAATCTTAGGTGTAATGGGTAATGTGTTAGTCCTGAGAATGATGCTAGTTCCTCAATAACTTTAACTATATCTATTAGCTTTTTAGAGTTAAATCCTACATCGTCTATAACTGTTATTCCATCACGCTCCAGACTTTGCTTTACTTCTACTGGTATTTTCGCTCTTGAAACTAGGAACATGAGTTTGGGATTGTATACCTTTTTGTATAGTTTCACTATTCTATCTTCTCTTAGTCGAATACTCTTCTTCTCCTTAATTCTTTTTTCAACTTCAGCTCTCTGTACGCCCATTGCCTCAGCAAGTCCCTCCCATAATCCTTCAATCCATCTACTTCGCCACTCTTCGGCAGTTAATGGTTTTGCGAATTGACCTCTCATATCACGTACTCTTATGAACCAGTCATCAAGCTCCTTGCATTCAATAATTATATCTGGTTTGGCTATTGGGGGGTTATTATTTAAATCGATTATATTCATTTTTAAACCACTATAAACCATTATGTCTGGTCTTAGAGCAACATAGAAGCTCCATGATCTTTTTAAATCATCTGTATCCTCCCATCCTATAGGTCTGGGAGCTTCTAGAAAGAAGCTTAAGTACCCTTTATCCTCAATGAATAGTATAGTGTTTGGGGGTATGGTTCCTGTTTTCTGCTTACCACTTCTATCTAGTGGTAGATACAGGTGTTCAGGATAGACTAGTTTTGCCCCTTTACTACCTAACATGTTTAATAGTGATATAAATACCCAGTATTGGTATAGTGAGCGTAGATTGGTTCTAAACGATGTTGTTATTGCAGCTTGAGCTCTCCTTGTAAACTCATCTACTGTTATCTTATTTCTTAATAAGTCGTAGAGGTAGTTGAATATTTTTCTTTTAAGATGGCCTCTAGGGTCATCAATAAACCTCTTAAACTCCTTAGGGAATGTAGTACCCTTAATGTTTAATGTGCTTTGTAGTTTCCTTAAGGCATCTGATAGTATGTTAATCCACTTATATGCTATATTTACCTCATCTCCTAAAACATACTCTATAAATTCATCTTTAAGTTTACCTACTAGGTTTTCGAATAGTCTTTTACAGTGCCCTTGAAAATTAAACTTTCTATCTTTATCATACGTATCGAGGAACTTGACAACCTCATTATACGTGTTAATCCACTTATTATCCATAACTATTTTCCTCTAATACTCTGTGGAGAACATTAGGTTATGTAAAGTGAAACTACATTTAACCATACCATAGCTATTAGGAATATGTTTATTAAGAAGCTTATGACGAGAACTATCTCCTTAACTTTTCTACCTCCAAAGGTATAAGCTATCCAGGCTACTATTACGTAGAATATGCTAGATAGTAATTTTAGAAGTGCTATCCTCCTTATAAGGTTATAGTTTAAGAGTGAACTATGGGAGATGTAGGCTGTGAATGTTACTGCTATATCTATTATTGTTAAGCTAATTATAAGTATTAGTAAGGGGACTATTAGCTCCAATACTGTAGCACCTACTAGATAAAAGTATACTCAATAGAGTAAAAAGCGTTTACACTTAATTACCTTTGCTAGATCTTCAATATTTTATGTTTTACTGTTTACTCTCGCTCTCTACTTTCTTTTCCTCTTTACCTTTTCCCTCCTCAGATTTCATTGACTCTTCCAGCTCTTTAAGTTCCTTCTCGATTTCCTTTTCTATCTCCTCAATAGGTTTAGGGGGAGGTGTTGTTGCTAAAGTGTAACCAATCCATGCTAATATACCTAGTACGGCAGCAACTCCAATGAATGCTGTAAGCTTTAGTAATATTAAACTCCATGCTTCAATGAAGAAGATTATCCATCCATACACTACTATCACTATTATTGAGCCTACCAGTAATAGTAAGCCTATGATTTGGTCTCTACTCATTCTCTAAATCCCTCCTTTTAAACAAAAATTTCATTTCTGCCTAGCTATTTCTACGTAGTAGATATAAAAATGTTTTTAATAATGTTTATATTTAAAAAGGTAATGTTTATAGAATACGTGTTACTATGCGATTTGAACTTTATATCTAAGTATACCTACTATTCCATTAAATGTTTTCTTTATCCATTCTCCTTCGGGTATTTCATCATTTACTATATGGCATTCTGTACCGTAGTTTTTGGCTTCATCCACTAACTGATCTACATCCCGCCTATCCTCATGGACTATTATTACTTTTAGTAGTCCTTGTCGTAGAGCGTTTTTAACGTCTTCATCACCGTATACAGCTAATCCGTCGTCTTTAACTATGTGTAATTTGAATTCCTCAATAGCTTTTAATGCACCTACATATCTCTGGCTTTTAAGTTTTTCATGAGCTCTCATTACTAGCTCTCTTAATCCTGATTCACCCTGGTATGAGACGTCGTATAGTGGAGTTAGGATTTTAGATTGAAGTCTATAGTCTAAGTACTTACCTTCTACGAAATCGTATTTTGCATAGCCTGGTCCACCTATAAGTATACCGGCTAGTTTCCCCTCATTTAGTAGTGGTAGGAAGCGTTCTTTCGCTCTTTCTGCAACCTTTTTGTAGAAGTTTTGTACAAGTTGCTCTATTATTCTATCAAATCTTCTTTGACTTTGGCCTCCCTTATGGTGTTTTCCGGGTATGTAGTCTTCTATTTCATCTAGTACCATTAATCTAGATCCCTTAAGAACACCTATTGTTGCTTGATCTCTCTCTATTAATATTAAGCCGTATACCTGTGATTCCTCAACCATATCCTTTAGGAATTCGAGATGAAATTCCTTATCCGTCCTATAGAAGTATACTGGGACAGGATCAGGTGGGCTAAAGATTAAGCATATGAAGTCTCCTGTTTCAACATTAACTCCTGAAAATACGACTAATCCGTTTTCAGGATTCTTTCTGATCATAGCTAGCCTATCTATTGCTGCTGAGAGAGCTCTTTTAACTGCATCTCTTGTCCTTTTCAACTTAATGTTGTCTGTTATTGCAAGTTCCTGTCTTAATAGATTTAATACGTCGCCTATGTGTCTTCCTGGAGGTATATATAGACTTAAGAGTATTGTTGCTGGAGCTTTCCACTTTGAAAGCTCCTGTATAATCCTTTTTAGCTGTCTTCTATTAACCTTTAATTTGTCTTCACTAAATATACAACACCCCACTAATGTGAGGGAAGTTTAAGAGCTTATAGGCTGTATTTTATGGACCTATGAAATCTTCTACTTTAGGTGGTTCTGGAGGTAGTCCCTTCCTTTCTCTAATCTTCCTTATGATTTCGGGTAGCAGGTTATCAGGTACTGGTGCCCATCTACTAAATTCTGTACCCCAGAATGCTCTTCCTGCTGAGACTCCTCTAAGCACAGACGCTAGATCATGACTTTCGGCTACCGGTATTTCACCTATAATTCTCACTATAGGTCCTTGATGTATAACGTTTAAGATTCTCCCTCTTCTCTGTGTTATAACTCTTGTAATATCACCCATATACTCCATTGGTGTCTTAATGTCTATCTTCTGAATAGGCTCTAGTAGTGTTGGTTTAGCTGTAAGCATTCCAGCGAATATAGCATTTCTGACTGCAGGGTATAGTTGTGCCGGACCTCTATGTGCTGGATCTTCATGTATTATTGCGTCATGTAATATTACTTTTACTCCTCTAACAGGCTCATGTGCTAGAGGGCCTTCACTCATGGCTAACCTGAATCCACCAATTATTGTTTCCTTAACTTCACGTAGATGCTGTACACCCTTAGTTAAGTCTATGAATACGTTAATTCTTTCATCTATAGCCCATATATTTCTGGCTTCATCTGCATCCCATCCAGCCTGCTCTCTCAGTATTTTAGCTCTTTCACGTCTATCCTGATCCTCCCTAACAACACCCTCCTGTATTAGTTTAATTGTTGTTTCGTCTAGTGGTTCTACACTAATATAGACTTTGTTATGTTTGTTTGGCGATTTACCCTCAAATATCTTTGATGACGCTTTAATACTCTCTCTATAAACTATTATTGGTGGTGATGTTACAACCTCTAATCCATAATTCTCCTTCATTAATGTGAGTACTATTTCTAGGTGTAAGTGGCCCATACCTGATATTAAGTATTCTCCGGTTTCCTCATTTATTTTGACTACGAGGTTGGGGTCTTCAATACTCATTTTGTGTAACACATCTATTAGTTTAGTTAAGTCTCTACTATTCTTTGGCTCTACAGCTATTGTTACTACTGGTTCGGATATATACTTTAGCTTCTCAAATGGCACCATTACATCCTTATATTCTGGTGATATAGCTGTTTCACCTGCTCTAGCTCTTTCCAATCCTAGAACTGCTACTATGTTTCCTGCAGGTACTTTATCAACGACTTCCCTATATGGGCCCATGTATATACTTGTTTGTAGGACTTTACCTGGTGATCTAGCTTGTACAAGCCATAGCTCTTTACCGTCCTCTATTACTCCTGAGAATATTCTACCGGTTGCTACAAGGCCTGCATGCGGATCTATATTAATATTGTTTACAAATAATACTGTTGGGCCATCGGGATCGCACTCAACCATTGCTTTACCTACAGGTGAATTTAGATCGCCACGCCAGATTTTAGGTATACGGTATCTTTGCGCTTCTAATGGGTTTGGTATGAATTTAACTATCATGTCTAATAGTGATTCATGTAGTGGTGCGGTTTTAGCTAACTCCTCTACCCCCTCAGGGCCTCTACGGTATGCCTCGTAGACATCACTAAACTTGATACCCTTCTTTTGAGCATATGGTACTGTGAAACCCCACTTATCTTTAGCTGAACCGAAGGCTACCATACCCTTAGCTGGATCAAGTTTCCATTTATCTCTAAATTGTGGTTCAGCATATAGATCTATTAAGCCATTAATCTCCTTAATTATTTGAACTAGTCTTTGCTGAACTTCACTTGGTGTTAACTTTAACTCTTTAATTAACCTGTCAACTTTATTTATGTAGAGTAGTGGTCTAACTCTCTCCTCTAATGCCTGTCTTAGTACTGTTTCCGTTTGTGTCATAACACCCTCTACAGCATCAACTATTACTAGAGCTCCATCAAGTACTCTTAAAGCTCGTGTTACCTTACCTGAAAAGTCAACATGACCTGGTGTATCGATAAGGTTAATTACATATGGTTTACCTTCATACTCGTGATATAGACTTATGTTTGCTGATTTAACTGTAATACCTCTACGCTGCTCTACATCTAAATAGTCTAGAGCTAGAGCTTCCCCAGCAACTTTAGGTGATAGTATACCAGCTGCCATTAGAAGATGATCTGAAGTGGTTGTTTTACCGTGATCTACGTGTGCTATTATACCTATGTTTCTAACTTGCTCAAGGTTGTTCATTATCTTAATTATATCCTTTACCATTTTATACTTAACCATGGGGTTACACCGCTAACTTTTTATCATTCTTACCGTTGGTTTCTTAGATAGTGTCCGGGAATATAAAGCTATCTTGTCCTTACCTATAGGCGTTCATGGTTGAAAGCGATATGTCTAAAGCTAGCTGGAAGGAGGAGTTAAGAAATAAAATATGGGGTCTTCTCGAGGAGAGGGGAGTTGCTAAATTCCCTAAACCAGTATATGGTAGAATACCTAATTTTCATGGCTCAGAAACTGCATGTATTAAGGCTTCATTGCTAGATATAGTTAAACGCGCTAAAGTTGTAAAAGTTGATCCTGATTCACCTCTAAGGGAGATTAGGCGTATACTCTTATTGAAGGGTAAGACTATAGTTATGCCAACACCTAGACTAAGAAATGGATTTATCATATTAGATGGAAGAAACCTACCTAGATCAGTAATTAGTGAAGCATCAACGATTAAAGGAGCGTTTAGGTATGGTAAAATTGTTATTAAACCACAGGATATACCTAGAATAGATGTTTTCATTGTGGGATCTGTAGTGGTTTCGAGAGTTAATGGTGTTAGGTTAGGTAAGGGTGGAGGCTATAGTGATCTAGAGTACGCAATACTTTTAGAGTGTGGAAGTATTAATAGAGAGGTCCCAATTATAACAGTGGTTCACGATCTCCAAGTATTAGATGTACCATTAAAGAGAAGCATACATGACGTACCAGTTGATACTATAGTTACACCAACAAGAATTATGAATGTTATAGAGAGGGAGGAGAGACCTATAGGTATAATACCTGAAATATTAAATGAGGAACTTAAATCACTACCAATAGTAAAGTATATTCTAAAGAGTAGGTAATCGCATATTTACATCTAAATAGTAAATAGCTAGTACTAGGATAATGGAGAATAACAAGAATAGTATATCCTGATGGCCAACATTTACACTACTTAGATAGGTTCTCTTCTTTACCGTTCCAAAAGCTCTACTCTCTAATGCCTCTGCTACTTTATCCACTCTCATAAGTGTAGTTGTAAATGCAGGTATTAGAATAGCAGATAAATTTTTTAGTCTCCTAAAGAATCCACCACGCTCTAACTCTAAACCTCTAGACCTTTGAGCATCATAAACAGCTTGAATATCCCTAGCTATTGTTGGTATAAATCTCACTGTTAATGCTAGTGTAAACGCGATTTCATAAGGTAACCCTAGTTTAGTTAATGCATAAGCTAAGTCCGTAATATTCGTAGTTGAAATGAATAAAGAAAATAATATAATCAATATAATAAACCTTAAGGTAGTGGTATATGCGTAGACTAAGCCGTATACGTTAAGTACAAGCTGAGGGTATGAAGTATAAACGTATATTACCGTAAATATTACTATGAAGAAGTATTTCAACGTTAATACACTCTCTACACATCTATGTAGGTTAGCTAGAAAGTATGCTAACAAAAGAATTACCGCCAAGTATAATGTTAAACTTATAGGCGAATACAATACTGTTACTATCAGTGATAGTGGTATTAGTGATACTATTTTTAGTAATGGATTGAGTTTAAATAGAAATTTATCCTCTCTTCTATAAATAAATGCTGTATACAATCTACTAGCGAATGCCAAGACTGCTTTCCTTCCTCCTAATAATGTTTATAATTTCTCTTACTATTTCATCAAATTTTGTCTTCGAAAGGTCAACATCTACATTATATCTCTTACTCAACTCTATTATTAATGATATTATTGGCGGTCTAATTATGTTAGCTCTGTTAACTATATTATCATCGTATATTATTTTATTTGGAGATCCATCAGCTATTATTTTTCCACTACTTAACACTATTATTCGTGGAAAATATTCTATAGCAAACTCAATATCGTGGGTAACAACTATCACTGTTTTACCCATGTTCGCTAGAGTATTCAGTATTTCTGCTAGTTTACGTTTATGTTTAGCGTCTTGACCTATTGTTGGCTCATCTATAACTATTATGTCGGGATTGTAAACTAGTATTGATGCTAGTGCTAGTCTCCTCATCTCACCACCACTTAGGGTAAATGGTGATTTATATCTAAGGTCGTAGAGGTCCATTAGTTTTAGTGTGTACTCTACTCTTCTCTCAATTTCCTCTTCACTATAACCGAAATTGTATAGTGCATAGGCTACTTCATCCCATACCGTTTCAGAGAAGAATTGGTGTAAAGGATTCTGAAAAACAATACCCACTCTTCTAGCAAGCTTAGCTACACTTGCGAATCGTGTATCAACACCGAAAACTTTCACAACACCATTACACGGTTTTAATAGTCCATTAAAGTGCTTTATTAATGTAGTTTTACCTGAACCGTTTTCCCCAAGAATAGCTACTTTCTCCCCTACCTTTACTGTAAGATTTATTCCCTTTAGAACCCACTCATTGGAGTGATTATATTTAAACCAGAGATCATGTACCTCTATAGCTACCTTCCGCAATTACCCTCCCCAATAGGCTTAGTGCTTCTTCTATGGTTAATGGAGTTTCACAGCAAGGTAGTAGTCTTTTTAACTTTTTGAATAGAAGGGGTATTTGGGGTATTGAAATACCTATGTCTTCAAGTATATCCTCCATCAACACTTTTCTAGGATTACCTATGGCAACAATTTCCCCATCATTTAAGACTACTATTTTTGACGCATATGATATAATATAGTCTAGTCTATGTTCAACTATTATAACTGTTTTCCCATATTCTTTATTAATTTTGACAGTGTACTTTAGAAAGTCTAGTGCACTCTTAGGGTCCATATTTGATGTTGGCTCATCGAATACTAGTATGTCTGGGTTCATAGCTAGTATTGATGCTACTATAACCTTTTGTAGTTCTCCACCTGAAAGCTCAAATATAACTTTATTTTTCAGATGCTTAATACCCATTACGTCTAGTACGTGTTCAATCCTATCCTCTATCACATTGGGTGGGTAGCCTAAATTCTCTAAACCAAAAGCTATTTCATCTTTAACACTTAATGTTAAAACTTGGTTCTCAGGTTCCTGGAATACCATTCCAACAATTTTTGATAACTCTCTCACAGAATGTTCTTTTACCCTTAAACCTTTAACGTAAACTTCTCCCTCCATCTTACCCTTATAGAAGTGTGGTATGAGACCATTAAATGTTCTACATAATGTAGATTTACCGCTACCTGATGGGCCTGTTATAATTACGTATTCACCTTCATTAATTGATAAATTTATGTTCTTAAGAGCGGGTTTTACTTCACCTTCATAGTAAAATGTTAGATTCTCTACTCTAATCGCCTCGGTCATTTTGAAGTCACCTGTTTTAGACGGTTCTTTAATAGCTCTATACACTTAATGAGTGCTAGTTCTGCTGAACCTCTACCTGAAGCTGCAGCTGCTGTTTCGTGACCTCCACCACCTCCCTGCAGGAATTCTCCAAGAGGCTTCATAATATCTTTGCCTAAATGTACTCCTGTTCCTTTATAGAATTCTTCTTTGGCTCTAGCTGATACTCTAACTTCACCTTTATCCTCTGATGCAACAAATGCTACATCAGCTCCTAAATCTAGTAATGCTCTTGCTGCACTAGCTTCATATGCTCCAACATGAGTTACAACTATAATCCATTCGTTAATTCTATATATTTGCATTCGTTGTGCAGCTTTAAGTCTAGCTATTCTCTCGGGAATCTCCATTTTTGTTTGGAGCGCTTTTAATACTGTAGCGTACTTTGCACCATACCTTATTAAACTAGCTACAATATTGAATGTTTCAGGCCGTGCTAGTATGAAGTGTCTAGTATCGTAGACTATACCGGCTAGCATTAGGTTGGCTATAGTTTCTGTAATCTCCAGTCCTAGGCTCTCATATAGGGTAAATATTATTTCTGTTGTTGAACGAGCATCACTTAGTATTAGTGTTGTATAAGCTAGTTTGGTAAGATTCTTATGTGCAAAGTGGTGATCTACTATGAATACTTTCAACTTTCCATACTTCTCCATGACTACATGTTTTAGCGGGCCAAGTTGTTCCAATGAACATGTATCGACAATGAATATTGTATCTACGCTCTCCCAGAACTCGCTATCTACGTCTTTAGGGCTAAGTGTTTTAATGTCTACATTTAAGTATTCGATGAGTCTCTTTGATAGAGCACTTAATCCTTCCGGTAAGATTATGTAGACTTTAACATTAGCCTTCACCTTCTCTATAAGTTTACTTAGAGTATATGCTGATGCTATAGCATCGGGATCGGCATTCCTATGTGTTGTTATAACAGCGTTATGTATAGGTGTTGTCTCTAGTTTATTAACAAATTCCTTTATGTTATTTTTTATCTTCTCCTCCAAGAGATTTAAGCCTCCTCTCTATGATTTTAAACGTTCTCTCTATAGCCTCATCAAGTATTTTCTCATAGTCTAAATTGAGTACTTTAGGTGCAGAAAAATGTGTATCAATAGTGAATACAACTTTATTGTTAATTATCTCAGCTTTTAAGATAATTGTGGTGTCACTTAGATACTCCATCCCTATATTTTTAGCTAGATATTTTCGTATACTCCTTTCTGCTTCACTTAGTACTTTCTCTAGTACTTCAACGTCTAGTTTTCTAATGTCTAAACCTATGTCTACAGTTTTCTCTTTGTCCTTGCTCATCCTTAGTTCCTGTATGTTTTAGCTTTTTATGATGCCTGTTTTACCTTATATATTTTCGTTAATTCTTCTGTAACCTTACGTCTTATATCATTGAATTGTGTTTCTATGTGTTTTTCTTGCCTTTTTAGTGTTTCTAGTCTAAGCTCTAATATTTCCTTTCTTTCGTTTAACTCCTTTTCTACTTTCTCTTTTGTTGTCTTCACTAAGATGTGGCCAAGACTCTTATATAATATTTCGTTTGCTGGGATACTCTGTAGCTCCCTTAACACTCTTTCTACTTCTCTCAATTCTAGTTCAACAGATTGTTTTTGAAGTCTAATCATGTTTAACTGGTTCTGTAGTTGTTGTAGATGCATTATTCTATTCTGTAGTTCTGGTGGTATTTGTTCAGCCATTTTCTTTCACCAGTTTTCTACATGTCTCACTTATACTATAAATCCATCTTAAATAAGAGTTTACTGCAGCTCTTAGCGAGGAGATAGTTGTTGCAGAAATATTTAAAGAAATCTTATTGTCTTTGAGGTTAAGTTCTACCGTAGCTCTTTTGGAGGGTGGATTACGTATTTCCGGTAGGATTGCATTATATACTGTATTAGCTATTTTCTTATCCGTGAATTCTAATTCAATACTTACCTTTAGTTTCCTCATACTCAACCACTTTTACAATTTTAATTATAGGTCCACAATACCTTCCTGTAGATGGGTTAAGAAACTTTAAATGGAAGATTGTGCCTACTCTACCTATACTCACTATTATATCGAATTTTTTAATCGATTCCTCATCAAATACTATTTTGGCTAGTAGTGAGTCAGCTATTTTCTCTGAAATATAGAGGAGGTTTTCTTCATCACCTAGAGCGTATACTCCAATACTTTCAGGATTGTATACTCTTGTTGCATTAGGTATATCCCTCCATAGTGTCACTCCTGAAAATATAATTGTGTACTTTCTCACCAGTTTTCGAAGATTTGTATCAACATAGTATACTGTTAACCCACTAGGATTACCCCTTCTCTCTAAAGCTACAATAACTCTTTTAGATCGGTATGTTAATGCCTCAAGGAATAGTGTTGTAAGTGTTCTTTTACCCCTAGTTATCTTAATACTTCTCGGTATTGCTAGGTTTAACTCTTTAATAAAGGTTCTAAGTTTAGGTGATGGATTATGTGATGTTGTTAGAATAATATCATAGTACATGCTTTTACTCTTTAATTATTACACTTGGTAGGTAGCGTGATAACTCTGTTTTCGGTGTGTATGCCCCTCCAGCAAAAACTGTATTACATTTTCTGCATTTCCAAATACCTACACTAATACGTATTATTCTACCCTTTACACCACAGAATGGGCATTTGTGGGGGGCATACCTTTTCTCAAGAATATCTCTAACCTTTTTTCTTAGTGTTGAACCGTATCTTGCTCCATACCTACCAGCTATTCTTACTATTTTCGTTCTAGCCATATAGTCCACCTACTATTACATTTTATACTCTAGACCTGGAAGATTAAATTATTTGGTGTTTTAAAATTTTCTCCTCCACATAGGATTTTAGTACACTATTTAGGCTAATTTTAGTACCCTTCTTTTCCTCAAGTGCTCTTAGTAGTTTTACACTATTCTCCTTAGCATACTTTATAGCTAGCCTTAAATCGTCGTAAGTGAATACTCCTGGACCAGCTTTCTGCAGGCCTACAATCCTTCCATCATCCGATATACCTATAGTTATTTTTGCATCAACTATATCGTCTTCGTCTAGGTTTGGATCTACTATTAGCTTATTACCTATCTTAGCTATACTGACTGTAACAACCTTGTGGTTTATTGGTAGTGGTGTTGTTTCATCACGTATTATTCTTACGTTCTTCTTTTCATCTATTTCAACTTTTGGTACTCTCGTGTCAAGTAATGCTGCCATACCAGCTAGCATTGATGCGTCGAGAACGTTACCATCATGATCTAGAATGTATATGTCTAACCATATTATGTATACTTTTTCGCCGGGTATTATTACTAATTTACTTAAATCGATAGCTCTAATCTCTCTTAGACAACGATCAATAACTCTAGCAATCTCAATTGCGTTTTCGTCTGGAGGTCCAGGTTCTAGTGTTGGTGATGCTAGTGGTACAAATTCTACGTTAACTGTTAGTACACCTTCATTTGGTGTATCCGGAAATGGTGTTCCAACACCTATCTTTACACCTGCAATAGCTGTTGTTGAACCTATTCTTGCTAGTGCTGAGCCTTCACTTTTAGGTATAACACCTGGTGCTACAACTATTTCACGGTACTCATTAAGTTTTCTACCGTCAAGTCTTGTATCTTTCTCTAGTAGTGATAGTATTGTATCCCTCCTTAATCTAGGTATTATTCTTCCACTCGTAGGTGTAATAGACATTGCTTACTCCTCTACTTCAGCTCTAACTTTAGAGTATCTACTCATAAGAGTCTCTCTTTGAACTTCATAGATTTTCATTATACCCTTTTCTGCAAGTTTAAGTGCTTCCCAGAATTCATCCTCAGTTAATACACCGTTCATTTGTAGTAGTGTTATCTCTTTGAATGAGGGCATCATAGCGACTGGTAAGTCTACTTCACTATATTCGTCTTCGACTTCATTTATATCTAAAACCAGTACACCATCAACTTTGCCTACTGCTACACCAGCTACTAAATCCTTCATGGGTATACCTGCATCTGCAAGTGCTAGTGATGCTGCAGTTATGCCTGCAGTACGTGTACCACCATCAGCCTGTAATACCTCTATAAATATGTCAATTGATGTTCTGGGGTATAACTCAGTGAATATTACTCCTTCAAGAGCCTCCCTTATAACCTTAGATAACTCTATCTCCCTTCTCGTTGGTGCTGGTGATTTCCTCTCTGTTGTCGAAAAGGATGTCATGTGGTATCGACATCTAATAATTGCCCTATCAGGTAGTGTTAGGTGTTTCGGGTGTATCTCTCTAGGGCCATAGACTGCAACTATAACTTTAGTATTTCCATACTCTACATATGCTGATCCATCAGCATTCTTTAATACTCCAACCTCCATTCTTATAGGTCTTAACTCATCAGGAAGTCTACCATCAATTCTTCTCCCATTCTCATCTATAAGTTTAGGTTTTTCTCCTAATCTCATTTACTTTTAAACCCCTCTTTTCAATTTCTTTACGTATAAAATTCCTAATTCTATCAGTTAATCCTGAGGTGTGTGCTTCATACTCAATCTTCTTAATAGCTAGTATAGCTATTTCTTCAAGTTCTGGAGAAGGCCCTATAATCCATATTCTACCGTTTAGACCTACTGTTATCTGGCATTTTGTTTCATTTTTAAGCATCGTTATCATTGAAGCTTTCCTACCTATAACTCTTGGAACTCTTGATGGTATTATTTCAACTATTCTACCCTTCGTTATTTTACCTAAACCTTTCTGTTTAGCTGTTAGGATGGGGTCTTTTGTTCTATCAAACGCTATTACTCTAGCTAGTACATAATCACCTATATCGTATATGTTTTTTACATTCTCTTTTAAAGGGTTAAATGGTCTATTGAGGGCTTCAGCTACATTTAGTATCGCTTTGTATGGTGATTTTATGTCAACTATCCAGTATGTTATGCCGTAGTCTTCTATTAACCCTATAACTAGGTCACCAACTTTTGGAATATACTTACCCTCTAAGGGTATAACATTTATTCTACCGTTTGAAATATCGACTAAGCCTATAGTTGAAGCATATATTTTATTACTGTACTTGAAGACTGTTGGTGATTCTAGTTTAAACTTCTCGTTTTCGGCTAGTAGTGTACCCGGTGTTACGAGTTCTCTATTCTGAACATATATAGGCATATGTGATTCCTCACTTCCTATAGAGTATTTTTACTTCTCCTGAACCCTTTGTTAAAGCATTCACTTTATCTATTAACTCCTGTTGTAGTCCTGCTGGAATCTCCAACTCCATCAGTAATGATCCATCACTTCTCCATTGAGTTCTTTTCACTTCACCAAAGCCTGTTAATACTGAATATGCTCTACCCGAGTACTGTGCTGGTATGGTTACTTGTACGTATGCTTTAGCTATTTTAATTGGAAGTATTCTACTTATTGCTTTAATTATCTGTATTGCTTGGGACTCAACATCCTTGAATGGGTCTACACCAACTTTGGCTTGCTCCATTGCTAACTCTATTCTTTTAGGTGGGTGTGGTAGCCCTGTCTTAGGGTCTATACAGTTTTTCGCTATGAAGGCTATAATTTGCTTCTTTTTAGCATTAATTAGTGCTTTCCTCTGTTCAGCTGTTAATTGTAGTTCACCCTTCTTTAAGATTATCTCAGCTACCTTGTAGATATCAGTTGTCCCAAAAACCTTCCTAATGGTCTCTAATGATGCTTTTAAGCCCTTCCTAGCATCTTTATATACTAAATCTCCAACTAGTATTTCACGTATGTCTACTTTCTTACCCTCCTTAAACTTGAAAGCTAAATCAGGTTTCACTAATATTTCGAATGTATGCCCATGTGATACGAGTCTAGCTATGACATAGTTTTGTTTAGGCAATACACTCCACCTAGATAGGTAATCCTTTATGAATATGCTTTATGAGAGTGGTTTTATCCTGTAATTTTTGATATGTATTTACCTACTTCTTCTATTGTTAGTTTCTTAAATACTTTATCTTTGGCATCAATTACACCTATATCTACTAGTTCCGGTTTTATCTTACCCTCCATAACCATTGATAAAGCTTTTAATGCTAGAAGGATTGTTTCTTCGGTAGACATATCCTTTCTATAATGTTTCTCTAAATACTCGTTTGCTGCTTGAGCTCCTGAACCTATTGCTATAGCGTAGTAGCTCATATATTGGCCACTAGGCTCAGTCATGAAGAGGTGTGTTCCACAACCATCAACTCCGGCTATCAATAATGCAACACCGAATGGTCTAACACCTGCATGTTGAGTGTAGCTTTGAATTACATCACATACTCTCTTCGTTAAAGCTTCTACATCTATTGGTTCATCATATAATAGTCTATGTTGTAGAGCTCTAAGTCGAGCATAATCTATTAGTATTCTTCCATCAGCTGCAAAACCGGCAAATGTCATACATATGTGGTCGTCTACTTTAAATATTTTCTCTATTGATGTGAGATCTAATAGTGGCATTATTTGTTTCTTTTCAACAGCTAATACTACTGCAGAGTTAGATCTTACACCTAGTGTTGTCCAACCCCTTTTAACAGCTTCAAATGCATATTCAACTTGATAGAGTTTACCATCAGGAGAGAATATTGTTATTGCTCTATCATAGCCCATACCAGCTGGTGCAAACATTCAAGTACACCTATAGTTTTCTCCTATCCGCTTCTTCGACCTAGTATTATAGGGTAAGTTATAATGTTTTCCCCACACTATACTAACAATATTAAGTTTTTAAACTTTAAAAACTATTTCATTTCAGCATGGAATATTTTCCCTCTTACTTAGGTCAGATGGTAGTCCCCATCACATATTATTTCGTTTTCGACAAGAGTAGAGTAGTCATCATCCCGTATTGAATTTTTGAGAAAAGTTGTTAATAAGCTGTTTATTAAATCAGCAACCTACCCTTACATCACCAGCTTATCAGTATCGGGGTGTAAATCATCATATAATTCTTCTTTACCCTCTGCTGCCCGTAAAAGGCTTCAAATTGAGGTGCTAGGCCATGACATATGAGCCCGCAGATCAGCTATTACATCGCCTTTTACGGGTTTCAGCAGAATATTATTAGTTGATCAGCTCGTCGCGAGTCTCTCATCCGCCGGTATCGATTACCTGGAGCGACCTCATCATCCAAATATATTTAGTCTAATATTAGACTTTTAAGTATTTCTTGTGCACGCTTTATTGTACCTGTAGTTCTATATGGGATAAGTGAAACCCTTGTACCGTTAATGTTCCTTATTAAGGCGAGGCAGAGGAGAACTAAATCTCTATGTAAATGATTATATCTTAATACTCCATAGCCGCTTTTGGGCTCATATAGTATAAGCTTTATATTTACCTGGCTTAAACCTAAATCCCCAATAATATCTCTGAATCTTGTTAGTAGAGCTTTTCTGAGACTTTCTCTATCTACTTCCTTCTCAGCTACCACTCTAAATATTAAATATCTCCTTCTAGGTTTACGAAGGAGCTCTTTCAACTCTTTCTTCTGTACTATAATTTTATTGTAGGCTTTAATCAAATTTCGTAGTTTCATATAGATTTTCGTAATACTATAATTTAAGGCTATGACTGCTAGAAGTAGTAGTGAAATTATTGCTTCAGCAATAAGTCCTTGTAATACAAGGTATATTAGGGTAGATAATACTATTAAGGCTATAATTGTATTAATTAACATTATTTCTTTAATTTTCATATTCAATGTACACCTTCAATAACGTCAACTCCGGGTATTATGTGATTTCTACTCATTCTATGTTTACTACGTTCAATTATGAACTTAGGGTTTAATGTAAGGTATGATTTTACATCATCTAATCCTATACCTAACACTGTTAGAGTTGACATTAACTGTAGTGGAGATATCATATCAAATATTGAGTGAGCTGCTGATGAAAGAACTATGTGAACGTTATACTTTTTAGCTATTTGTAGTGTCTTCCTGAGTACTCTAAATGGTAATGTTAAACTTCTACCTCTAAATAGCTTATTAAATGGTATTTCAAGGAATACTCCTGTAGAGCTCATAAGTTTAGCTTGAGATTCATCGAAGAACTTAGAAAAAACCTTAAGGTTAAAAAATATTACATCTACTCGTCTATCTCTAGCTGCAAAACGTGCGGCATTTAGGGAGTTACATGGATTTACACCTATAATGTTAAATGAGCGCCTAAACTTTCTAAGTACCTTTTTTATAAACTTAATATTGTCACTTATAATGTTGAGTCTATGATATACCTCTATATCAACATTTTTGCTACGTACTTCTCTTATTAAGTTAGTGGTGAAGTTAAAGTACTCCACTATCTTTTTCTCGTCTAAGAATTCACCATCAATATTACATGCTATAGCAGCACCAGTGTAGCCTAGAGAGGATAGTTCTTGAAGAAGTCTAACTACTTGATCCTGTTTACTTTTACTAGTAAATTCTATGTAGAGGTCTATGTAGCCTCTATTAGACATTAGATAACATCCCTATAGATTTTAGATACTCTCTTAATTCTCCAATACCTCCTTTAAACTTAAACGATAGAATAACTTTTATTATGTCATCGCCATCATATAGTATTAGTCTTCCTTGATATGCCTCTTGTTTACTAAACCTCATGTGTAGTCTATGAGCTTGATCTACTCTTTGATCAAGTGTTACATTGAGAATTTTCTTACTAGTATCGTCCATTCTCTCGATAATGTATTTTAATACCTCAGTTGCAAGTCTACCCCTTACTACAACTGATAAGAGTGTTATTGGGTTTCCATAGTATCCTTTATATGCTGTTTCAGTAATGCTAATTTTCTTCCTTAGCTTTTCGGGTATTAGTTCTAATAGAGCTTTGATAACCTTACTTTTATCTTCAGTTGCATGAACTGTTACGGTAAAGCTTATTTCCTTTAACTTAACACTATACCCCATTAAGAACTACCTAATGTTTAAATTAGATCGAATATCCAATTTACTTTCAATTCTTTTTACTCTTCTGGCTTTATTACACGAGCTCCTCTTGATGCTTCATGTCGTTTCCTAAGTTTTCGCTCCTTCTGCTTCTTCTTCCACTTATACTTGTGTGTTCCTCTTAATCCTCTACTCTTCCTTAAACCTCTCATCTTTTTTCCTGCGGATGTTAATCCTCTAAACACTCTACCCCTATGAACTCTACTTGTTATCCAGTTTAGGTTTGGATCACTCTTTATTACTGGATGGTGTGGATCAACTAGTATTACTTCAAACCATTTATATCTTCCATCTTCACCTACGTAATAGCTATTTAATACTTCTAGGTTTGGATATTTTCTTGCAGCTCTCTCTTCGGCTATCAGTCTTAGACTTTTTCTTGGGGTATGACCATAGACACCCATTCTCTTAGGTCTTCTACCTTTATTTGGTCTAGGCTTTCTTAATGTACCCTTTCTAACTCTTACACGAACAACTATAATTCCCTGTTTAGCCTTATATCCTAGAGATCTAGCTCTATCTATTCTTGTTGGTTTCTCTATTCTAACTATGGATGGCTCTCTTCTCCACTTTATCAATCTCTGTTTGAGTATTTCTCCAAACTCTCCATCATATGGTCTCTTCCATAGTTGTTGGAGATATTTATACATTGACATTGTTTTATTACACCTTTGACCTACTCCCTTCTCATATTCGCCTTACTCTACACTAAAAGCGAGTCGTATATATTACTTTTCCTAACGCTAGGTTGAGTAGTATTTCAAATAATACTATATGTGCTATTTTATGTTTAGTGTTTTTAGTATTTTCTCAGCTATTATCATTCCCGCTTTCTCTTGAGCTTCCCTAGTTTGAGCTCCAATATGTGGTACCGCTATAACCCTTGGATGTCTAATTAATTCCCACTCCCAGTCTTCCTGTGGTGGCTCATGCTCATAGACGTCTAGTCCTGCAGCATAAACTTTACCTGATTTTAATGCTTTTAATAGTGCTTTACCGTCAATTACTGCTCCCCTAGCAGTATTTATTATTACAACTCCATCCTTCATTATACTGAACTCTCTTTCACCAATCATGTGGTATGTTTTTGGAGTTAATGGTACATGGAGTGTTATGATATCTGATTTTCTTAATAAGTCGTCTAGGTCTTTAGCTGCTTCTACTCCTAGCTCTCTAGCCTCCCTACTTATATCCCTCCTTGATATTGCAATAACGTTCATACCGAATGCTTTTGCCCTTTTAGCTACCTCTTTACCTATCCTACCAAACCCTATTATTCCGAGGGTTTTTCCGTAAAGTTCAAACCCCATTAGCTGTTTCTTTATCCATTTACCCTCCTTTAATGCCATATTCCCTAAACATATACCTCTAGCTATAGCTATCATTAATCCTATTGTGAGTTCTGCTACAGCTATTGTTGGTGCTTCTGGAGCGTTAAGTATAGTTATACCTTTACTTTTAGCGTACTCCACATCAATATTGTCTAGTCCAACACCTGCTCTCGCAATTATTTTTAGATTTCTTCCAGAGTCTATTATATCTCTTGTAACTTTAGTTCTACTCCTAACTATAAGTACATGGTATTGCTCTATGATTCTTTTTAGTTCTTCGTGTGATATTTCCGGCTTCTCATCAACTATTAATCCTTTGCTTTTCAGAAGGTTTATAGCATTCTCACTTATTGGGTCTGATACTAAGACTTTAATACTGCTCATAGCCTATTCCTCTCCGCTACTTAGTTTAATTCATATTGTGTTTAGATAAAGTTATCTCTGAGACTGTAACTTATTAGTGATGCAGTATGGTGTTATAGTATGCCCCCATTAGTTGGTGTTATAGGTAAAACCAATGTTGGTAAGAGTACCTTCTTTGCTGCAGCTACAATGCTTCATGTTGAAATATCTAATAGACCATTTACTACTATAGAGCCTAATATTGGTATAGCCTATTTGAGGAAGAAGTGTGTATGTAGAGAGTTAGGTGTTAAAGATAATCCGAGAAATTCACTCTGTATTAATGGTGAACGCTTTATACCCGTTAAGCTTGTTGATATCGCTGGACTCATACCTGGAGCTCATAAGGGTAGAGGTTTGGGTAATAAGTTTCTAGACAACATTAGGCAAGCTGATGCACTAATACACGTTATTGATGCTTCAGGAAGTACAGATGAGGAAGGGAGGCCTGTACCACCTGGAACCCATGACCCATTAGATGATGTTTTAAGTATTGAGAGAGAAGTGGATATGTGGCTTTACCAAATATTGAGAAGGGACTGGCAAAAACTAGTAAGACAGGTAGATAGTGGTGTTAAGAAACTTGAAGATGCAATAGCTGATAGACTGGTAGGACTATCTATAGATAGGAGTGCTGTCATTAAAGCTTTGAAGAACTTAAAGCTTGAAAACGTTAAGGCTAGTAGTATTAGGGATGAAGAGCTAAAGATTATAGCGAGTGAGATAAGGAAAATAGCTAAACCAATAATAATTGCAGCTAATAAAGCTGATATACCTGAGGCTATAGATAATATTAAAAGATTACAAAATGAGCTAAGTAATCGCATAGTTATACCCGTTTCAGCATTATCAGAGTTAGCTCTTAGAAAAGCTGCTAATAAGGGATTAATAAAGTATATTCCTGGTGATCCAACGTTTGAAATAGTTAGGAGAGATCTATTAACTCATGAGCAAATGAGGGCACTAAAGTACATTGAGGAAAGAGTGCTAAAGGTGTGGGGTTCTACAGGAGTTCAACAGGTAATAAATAGTGCATTCTTTAAACTATTAGATATGATAGTTGTATACCCTGTTGAAGACCATAATAAACTTACAGATCATAGTGGTAGAGTTCTACCTGATGCACTCCTTGTTAAGAGGGGGACTACTGCTAGAGAACTCGCCTACAAGATACATACCGATCTAGGTAAAACCTTCCTATACGCTATTGATGCTAGAAGTAAGAGGAGGTTAGGTGAAGATTATATACTTAAAGATAATGATGTAATAAAGATAGTTGCAGCTAAAGCTAGAAAGTAGATGTTATCAAACAATACCAGCTTTCTTAAAGTAGTAACCTGGCTCCTTAAAACTACCAAAAGACTTTAACCCTTTCTCTTTCAACTGTTTTCGAAGAGACTCAGCATACTCTTTTGATATTTCACCACGTTTCTCCATAAAATCTATTACTTCTAAAGCTTCCTCTTCACATCTAGCTCTACGTATAAAGTCTATGACTGTTGGGTTATACCCTCTCCATGGATCACTCTGCTTTTTAGCTTTCTTAAAGTATACTTTCATCTTAATTCCTTTCTCATCTAGAATTTCACTTGCTAAGTGTGGAAAATTCCTTCTAAACTCGTCTAAATCCATTTCTATCATTAATCCTTTTCTACGCATAACTTAACCCAGCTCTCCACATAGTTTACATCTAGAACATCCTGTAGTACAGGGTGGTGTCGTCTCACACTTACTGTATAGATCCCACTCTATTTTAAGATACTCTTTGCCTAAGCCTAAATCTATGTGATCCCAGGGTAGTGGTTCATCTAGTCTCCTTTTTATAATGTTTTTTACTAGTGTCCCTTCTTCTCTCAAAGCTCTACTCCATCCACTTAACCCCTTACCATACGTAAACCATTTAGTTATAAGTTTTAGTGTATTTCTATCACCTAGGGAAAGTACCATTTGTATGTATGATAATTTCGGGTTAAGTATATCAAGTTTTACAATGTTTGATCTTAATATGCTCTTTAGATACTTACTTTTATAGCGTATTTCTTCAAGTGAAGGTAGGGGCATCCACTGTAGAGGTGTTTGTGCTTTTGGTATTAGCGGGTTTAGTGTTACATGTATAGCTCCAGTATAGTTGTATCCTATTTTAGCTAGCTTACTGATAACCTTAGGTATGGCATTTAAATCGTTCTTTGTCTCTCCCGGAACATTAAATAGAAAGTATAGTTTTAGTTTTCTAAATCCGGTATTCCATGCGCACTTTACTACATTAAAGAATAGTGTATTAGGGATCTTCTTATTCAATGCCATTCTCAGTTTATCTACTGCAACTTCGGGTGCTAGTGTAAGTGTTTTTTGTCCCCCACGGTGGATTAAGTGTAATACTTCTTCATCTAGTGTATCAGCTCTTAAAGATGGTATAGAGAGTTGGAGCTGCAATTCATCAACAATATATTTGAGTATTAATTTGGCTTTGGGATGGCTTAAAGGGGATGATGAAACTAGTACAACTTTATCAACATTATTTCTAATAATACCCTCACTTATGGAGTTAAGGATTAACTTGTAATCCTTATATCTTGGAGGTCTGGAAATGTAGTCTAGGAGGCAAAATCTACACCCAAAACCACATCCTCTAGAAATCTCTATTAAGTATGCTCTACCATATATGGGATAGTATTTTTCTTCTAGGGGTTGAATTTGCTCTATAGGTGTTATTGCTGATTTTAATGTTGAGTCTTTAACCCATGACTTTCTTACATAATGTCTACCATAAGATGGTATATAGAAACCCTCTTTACCAACTAGTCTATCTAAGAAATCTCTCTTCGAATGTGAACTTAAATACTCGTTAACTATTGTTTCCAGTGGTTGCTCCATCTCCCCTATAACTATTATGTCGGCTAGTTCTGCTAATGGTTCAGGATTAGCTGTAACTGTAGGTCCACCAATAATTATTATCGGGTCTTTTCCACCTCTACTTTTAGAATATAATGGTATTCCTGAATTGTAAAGTATATCAACTATGTTTATGTAGTCTAACTCGTAGTGAACGCTAAAGAGTATCATATCATACTTTTTAATTGGAATTTTACTTTCTAACGAGATATACGATGTACTAATTCTACCTAGGTCTAACACTGTTCTTTCAGCTACAACATTCTCGTAGGAGTTTAAGTAGTAATAGAGCATATGTATTGAGAGAGTTGATATTGCTGCTCTATATGTTGAAGGGTAGGCTATGACTACTTTTAAATCCATTTTCCTATGATCCTTTACTATTATATTAGCCTCTCTAACTAATGTCACTTAATATTATCCTCCTTTAGAGATAGTGGAACCACTTTAAATACCGTACTTACCTGTTTATAGAATGATCTTGGAGGTATATCATCATAGACTACCGCTCCTGGAGCAATCCATGAATATGCACCTATTTTAACACCGGGCATTATCGATACATTTATACCTGTTTTAACGTAATCTCCTATGAATGCTCCTAACTTCCTCTTACCACTGTCAATTCTTTTACCTTTAAGTCTAACTTTAACTGTTTTATTATCAAATCTTAAATTGGCTGTTATTGTGCCTGCTCCTAAATTCACATAGCTACCTATAACGCTATCACCTATATATGTTAGGTGTGCTGCATGAGTATGATCCATTATAACACTTGCTTTCACTTCACAAGCATTTCCAATTCTAGTATTTTTACCAATAATACTATAGGGTCTAATATATGAGTTAGGGCCTATTTCGGCATTTTTGCCTATGTATGCTGGCCCCTTAATGTATACTCCACTTAATACTTTAGCTCCTTCATCTATATATACTGGACCCTCTATTGTAGCTCTACTACTGACATCACCTTTAATTATTCCATTTTTGTATTGTTTAAGTTTACGTTGTAAAAACTCCCTATTAATGTCTAGTATATCCCATACCTTTCCTAATTCAAACCATTCACTTTGTGGTACTTCTACGTATGAAGTACTGTAGCCGTTTTTAATCATTAACTTTATTGCATCAGTTAATTCGTATTCTCCTCGTGGAGATAGATGTATCTTGTTTACATATTTTAGTATTGTCTCATCTGCTAGGTATACTCCAGCATTAATTAGATTTGATGGCTCTTTACCCTTTTCAGGCTTCTCAATAATGTCTATTACATTATTGTCCTCAACTCTTAAAACCCCATAATCCCATGGTGTTTTAGTTTTAGTAGCGAGTATCACTAGGTGATGTTTACTCTTAAGATTTAATAGTTTCAGTAAGTATTGGTGTGATACTAATACGTCACCGTAGTATATTATGAATGGTGGTTTAACGTATTCTTTAATAGCTTTTATTGCATGAGCTGTACCAAGAGGTTTCTCCTGGACAATGTAATGTATTCTAACATTATATTTTTCTCCACTACTAAGGTGCTGCATTATTTTCTCTTTTAAGTGTGAAACAACAATTAATATCTCATTTACACCCACATTCCTTAGATTTTCTATTATATAGTCTATTAGCGGTCTATCTAGTATAGGTATTAGTGGTTTTGGCTTAGTATATGAGAATGGCTCTAGCCTTTTACCTTCACCTGCAGCTAAGATTACAGCTTGAACCACTTTATACTCCTCCTCCTAAAACTGTAAGTACAGCCATTATTGCTGATGCGGCTGCATAATCTGTAGATATAGTTACTCCAGGACATATGTCGAGCACTAAATCTGCAAACCTGTATATACCTGATGGTATACCCTCTCTAGACCCTATGAGCATGTTTACACGTTTAACCTTTCTATCAAAGAATATACTTTTAAGTTCGCTTCCCTTACTGACTATATAATCTCCTTCAGGCTCAAATACTATTATTGGTTCATTAAATCTACTCCTTACAAGCTGATATAGGTCTTGAACAAATACTGGTACTTTTCTTGTTTTTCTACCATAACTTTTAACCTGGATTTTATATCTTGACTCTATACCCTCAAAGACTCCATCCAGGAATACTTTGAGTTGATATGCATCAACTAGCCCTATAGGTGATATCACTAACTCTTTAACCTCAAATGTTTGAATTTCCCTCCCTATCCTAACACCCATAGTTCTTGTTGCATCAAGTGGCCCTAGGTATGGCATTTGTATAATACTCATTTTACCTAGGATGTCTAGTACTGGTTTTTTCCCAGGTTTCATTTTCTTATATTCTTCAGTTCCAGGGTATACTGATATAGTTGCTTCATCTTGGAATATCTCTACTGCAACAATTTTATCTGGATGTGTAAGATCTACTAGCGCATTTGTAGCTTTCCTTACGTAGTCACCAACTATTACGTTAACATCAACACTTGTATAGTTATGTGAACCCCTCCTGACAGTTCTTACAGCAAATGTTTCATTTGGTGATATTTTCTCTTTAGCTATTTGAGCTGCTTTTTCAGCTATTACTTTAGGGTCCGCTTTAACACATGCTTCAGCTACTAATACCTTTTCTGCCTCCATTATCTGTGATTTTATTTTTTCAGCTAAACCATACTTATCTTTACAGTTTCTAACTAGAACTATCCCTAAAAACCCTTTAGGTTTAGGTTCAACTATAACATTCTCATCTATCTCATTAATGTAGGATGCTACAGTATTCTCAAATCCCTTTACAGTCTTTATAACAATATCTATATTACAGTATTGATGTGGCAAAAGGAGCCCCCATATTAGTGTTAACTGGGACTACTACTACAATATAATTCACTTTGATTAGAGTAAAGATTATGAGATATTTACTACTCTTACATAATTATGGTCTGGTTTGGTTAAATTATTACCTTTTCAACTCTTGTTTTTACGTTTCTGATTCAACAATAACCTGCTTCTTTAAAGCTTCTGCCTCTTTACCCTTTAGCATTAGTGGTGATATTACAACAGCAGGTTTAGGTCCTTCAGGTGTAGGTATTTTTAGTAATTTTGATTTTGCTATTTCAACTTTTCTTAATGGGTAGATCTTTTTCGCTTCATTAAATATTTCTGTTGATAATTTACCAAACACCATTGCCTGTATTAGTTCATCTAATGTCATCTCTGATGCCCTCTTGGTTATAATGTTCTGCATTATCTTCCTTATTGCCTTTTTCTGTGAAGTCTTTGCTCTATATGATGTTAAAGCCATAGCTGTTATCCTTAACTCATATCCATCCTTTGTTTTAACATCAAATATACCCTGTACCTTACTACTCCTTCTTCGAATAAGGCTTTTAACGTAGTCTCTTGCTAATTCATGTCCTTTAAATCTCGTTATACACTTTTTCCCTACAACCTTTATTATTTGGAAGTATAATCTTACATGGAGTAGTGTAAAGTCTCCTGTAAGATCGTATAGTGTTGTCTCAATAACTCTACCTATTAGTTTTAGTGGATCATCTGAAGGTGTAGTACCTAGTACTGCTTCTCCAAATACTGGTGGAGCTACTATAGTGTACCATTCCTTTAATCTCCATTTATCTTTAACTCTTGCTTTACTCGACATACTACTATCCTCTTTGTTTCCCGCTCTGGCATAGTAGGATATACTAGCCTAAATATATTTTTCACGCATAACTTCTGATATAGATTTTTCAATACTTTTCATTAATGCCAATATTTCATCTAGAGTGTTTAGTAGTGTTCCTATCTTTTCCTCATAACCCTCAATAATTATGCTTATACTTAACATATTATCGTGTACTTTACTATTGATACTCATGTATGGTGGTGTTTTTTCGTTATCTGGTTTTAATGCTTTGTTAAGTGTATTTAGTAGTTTTATATTGTCTAGTGTATATTGGATTACCGCTTTAATCATGGTTTTTCACTTCATAGATTTAATGGTTTTAATTAGTTTTGTAAGGTTACTATCACCTATAATACTTACTGAGTAGTTATCGATATCGTATACTATGTCTTTTATTATTTTACTTTGGGTTAAGAATTCTTCATAATCCACTATAACATCTCTTAATATATAGTGTGGAATCCTATATAGCTCATTACTTTTCTCAAGTATTATAGCTTTACCCTTACTTATAATGCCTAAATCTAGTAAAGCTTCATAGAGTAGTTTTAATGGTATCCTTTCTTTCAATGTGTGAGCGTATACTATTTTAAAGCCAGAATATTCTACTTCAGTGATATTCTTATACACTTTAGCTAGTATTTGTGGTATTTTATTGTATACTTCAACCATGAGATTTAAGTAATAGTTACTAGTGCAGTGTAGTGCTACGTATTCTGGCCCTTTAGAGTCTAATATGTATGTAAGTATAGCTGTTCTCTCCTTTATATCGGCTAAAACTTTAGTGTTTGTTAGGTAGTATACTTCTCCGAGTATTTCATTTGGTTTACGTACTCTCCTACTACTCCTTCTCAACCTAGTAAATAGTGTTTTTACTAGATTTGTTAGAGTGTCTTCTGATATTTGTGTTGACTTAATGTTAACATTGCTTATACCTATGCTCTTTATAAAGCTTATGCAATTATTTATGTCACCTGTTAGTTCAGGTATGAATGGCTTTACTGTATCATGTAGTGCCTGGTATAATGGTTTATATTCGAAGCCGAATAGTTTTACACTCATTTTTATTTCAATAATACCCTTCCTCTCTATATTCTTTATTATTTCTCTCTCGTAGCTTGTAGGCTCCGAGAAAGCTAATGATTCAAGAAACGTAATATACGATTTACTATCAATATTGTCTACACCTATGATTTTCTCTAGAAGTTTAAGTGCTATTGTAGCGTAGTTTTTAGTTTTTAAACTTAAGTTACTATAGTATTCTTGAATTTTCTGTTTAACATCTCTTCCAGAATACTCCATATTTTCAAGTAGGAAAGTATTTCTATTAATTTTCTTAGCTTTCTCTAGTGTTCTACGTGTAAAACCTATAAGCATTATTGGAGAGTCTATCTCCAAGAGTTTATCTTCACTTATACATGGTGTTATATTAATTCTAACGTCAAAACCGTGTAGGTTAAGGTTATAGAATAGTATAGCTGATGATAATAACTCATTAAATGAGGGGAATGAGATTATGTATAAGTGTTTTTCTTCTCTAATCTTATCTATTATACTATTTTTGTCCCCACTGGTCTCACTTGATATTTGCATATTCACCGTATACTAATGTGTGTTCCTTTAAACTTAAATGTTACTTGAGATTATGAGGTTTCATCTCTACACTATTGTAGTGCACTTGATACGAGTAGTTTTGCTCTCTCTGGATCATACTCCCAATCTGGTGGTAGCTTACCTACTCTCTTATAGTATTTTACTAGTCGCCTTATTTTCGACTCTATCTCCATAAGACCTCTTTTAGAATGGTAGTCTTTAGGGTGTTCTTCTAGATGTCTCATTAGGTTTACTGCTCTCTTCATTAAGTTGAATAGGTCTTCAGGTATTGGTGGTAGTAGTCCATGCTCCTCTAGTACCTGTGTAATCTTTTTACCGAGGATAGGTTTTACTAGGGGGATACCATACTGGTCTCTTAGTATTATACCTATCATTGACGGGCCATAGCCTTTTTTAGCTAATTCTACAATTAGAGCTTCAACTTCTTCAGGTGACCATTTAAGCCATCTTGGTGGACCTGTTCGTGGAGGTCTTGTTGAATGTGATTTACCCTTATCCCTCTTTTTATTCATACTTTGGAGTACCCTCCTTCTTACTCTATGTGCTATTTAACGTCTATAAGTTGGAGATTTTATAAGTGTTACTCGTGATGTAATTGAGTTTATTTGAATGCATGTTTTCTGTTCTCAATAAACCATTCTATAAATTTCTTAACAGCTTTACCTCTATGTGATAGTCTGTTTTTCTCCTCTAATGACATTTCAGCAAATGTTTTATTATAGCCTTTGGGTATAAATATAGGGTCGAAACCGAAACCACCACTCCCTCTTATATCGTATGCTATTTCTCCTTCAGTTAAACCTTCAAATACCATTTCATATGATTCATCTTTGTACACTATAACTGATTTAAAGTATGCATCTCTTCTCTTAATACCCTCAAGTAATTTTAGTATTCCTTTACAGCCGATAGTTCTATATACGTAGCTTGAGTATGGGCCTGGAAATCCATTCAATTCCTTAATGAATAGTCCTGCATCTTCAACTATTAATGGTTTACGTAGACTACTATAAGCGCTTCTAGCTGCCATTAAAGCTATTTCAACTAAGTTGTCAGATTGTATTTCCATCTTTCTTATATTAGCTGGGACAACTATAACTCCATACCTAGCAGTTATATTATTTATTTCCTCTACCTTATGTTTATTTGTTGATATAAGGAGTATTGTTATTTTATGTTCTTTTTCTTCTCTCTTCAACATATCTACCTCTCATCCTTATCTCTTTAACCTTATTCTTAACCTTTAATGTATGCTCTTTACCCATTACCTTAGCATACCCCTTTAGAACACAATTGAATGCTTTATATGCTATTTCAGGATGTGTACTTTCGAGACTACGTAGCATTAAGTGTAGATCTACACCTTGATCTTCAAGTTCACTACTTTTCTCGGCTAAGCCGAAGTCTATGAAGTATAGGGTATTATTGTTTTGGAGTATCATATTTGATGTAGTTAGATCGCCATGGACTATTCCACTACTATGAAGTCTACCTATAAGTTCCCCTACATGTACAAATATATTTTCAAGGAGTTTACTATTAACTCCTTGGTTTATTAGGTCTCTTAAAACAATACCGTCGATGTATTCTATTATCAAGTATGTTTCATCAACATCTACATCTAAGACTAGAGGTGTAGGTACACCAGCCTTTCTACTGTAGTATAGCATTCTTGCTTCATTTATTGTTCTTCTCCTCCTCAATTTAATATCGAATTCTGGATGTCTGTAATCTTTAGGTATTCTCTTTTTAAGTATAGCCTTGATTCCGAAGAAGTCTATTAGGTATAAGTATGCTTCTGCTCCTATCCTTATTAGTTTCACTCCTCCATCCATGGTATATCTACCTCATCTATTCTCCACCGCTGTTTCACGTAGGATTCGTCTATAGGTATTGTAACTCCATGTTTGTATGCTAGAAGACCTGTCCAGGCTATCATTACTCCGTTATCTAGTGAGTATTTTGGTGGTGTTAAGTATACTTTAACGTTGTAGTATTTTGCCATTGTTTCAACTTTACTTCTCAATATTGGGCTTGCTGCTACACCTCCAACAAGGAGTATTTCCTTTTTACCTGTATGTGCTAAACCTCTCTCCGCTACTTCAACAACCATGTTGTATGCGTTCTCTCTAAAACTTAAACAAACATCTTCTAATGGGTATCCCTCTCTTAGTAGTCTTAGAGCTGCAGTTAGTAGTCCTGAAAATGAAACATCCTGCCCTTTAACAATATATGGTAGATCTAGTATGTTTTTACCCTTATTTGCATAGTAGTCTACTACATGGTATCCTTCAATTATGTATGGTGGTGCTATTCCTGCTTCACGTGCAAATACATCTAAAGTATTACCTAAGGCTAGATCTAGAGTTTCACCGAAAATTCTATAGCGTCCTTTAGCATATGCTGTTATGAGAGTGTTACCTCCAGATACATATATTACTAGGGGGTCTTTAGCTCCTGTAAGTAGTTTACCTATCTCTATATGGGCTACAGCATGATTTACCGGAATTAAGGGTTTATTAAAATATGAAGCTAAAGCTCTAGCAATAGTAGCTCCCGTTCTAAGACATGGGCCTAGACCTGGACCTAAAGCTACAGCGATAGCATCTATATTTTTCATTGTTACCTTAGCTTCTGATAGAGCTTTTCTTATAATTGTATGGGCTATTGATGTAAAGTATTGTGAAGCCTCTCTAGGATGTATACCCCCCTTTACTGGAGTATATTCACCTCTAACATCTGCTAGTATATTACCTTTTTCATCAACTATACCACAACCGAATGTGTGAGCTGTTGATTCAATTCCTAAAACTATTATATTACTGGACATGACTAGTAGCCTTTAAGTGTGTAGTCTACTCTCCTAGGCTATGATTGGTTAGGGGAACATATAAGACTATGTTACTACTTTTATCTTCCCTTTCTGGTAGGTTTTCTAGGTCTTACAAATTCTGTATAACTACACTTACCACAATGCCATCTTTCAACAGGTTTTAAATGGTGTGCCATTATACTACCACAGCGAGGACACTTCTTATTTTTTAATCTAATAGTACCCTTTTCATAATCGTACTCATACAATTTATGTACGTGAGCCATTATCTTTTCAACCCTCCTTCTCCTTCTTTACACCTTTATCTCTTTGAATTATATGTTTAGGTTCAAACGCTAACGCTCTCTCTACACTATCATATATATGGATTAGTGCTCTTGTTCTACCAATACCGAATTCAGATTCGAGTTTCCGTATATAAACTGTATCGATAAGCTTATTATATGTTTTAGCTATGATTTCACGTACAGTTTTTCTTGCTGGAGTTCCCTTCCCTATATGATATATTAAACCTGTTATTTCAAGGCGTTTAATTAGTGGATTGTACTTTTCCTCTAGAACGTACATTTCCACTCCTTCATCTATACGTATTTTCCTAACGTACTTAGCTGGAGGTTTTGTTGCTATTAGTTCTTCGGCCATACTCAAATCCTCACTTCAGCACGTTTAGCAGTGTTTAGTGAGTACAAAGGGGCTTATAAATTATACTTTTTATTATCACCTGCTACCTCTCATCTTTAACTAGTATGAATTCGTCTAATATTCTTCTTAATAGCTCCTTTACACTATTATCAACTCTAACTATGACCATACCTTTCAATGGTAAACCATATACTACTATCGAGCCAAGGTCTGCTTCTAGTATTGCTGGTATAGCTAGTAGATCTTCTTCACCTTGTACCTCTATTAGAGTGTTATCTTGTTCTTTTAATGCTCTTTTAATACTATTCCACGCCTCTATAGTAATTCTTCCTGGGGGATTGTACACTTTAATAATATTCCTGAATTTACCCCTTAAAACGTTTAGTGTTAGACATTTCCTTCTTAAACATTTACAGTCTATTATTGATAGTTTAGGATTAATACCACCTATTGTTAAAGTTAAAGTAACAACATCACCTACTGTAACTATATATTTATATTTTTCTATGTTTGATTTAATGAAGGCTAAATTGTCTTTGGGTGTACCTGTTAGTAATGTTCCAATGAAGTGTTGTGATAGAATTGGTCTTAGCTTTTCTGGCATTAAGTAGTATTTCAAGCTATCTATCTCACCTTAATCGCATACCTCCATGGTTTAACAGCTTTTAGTACACTTGCTGATTGTGAATTTACAGTTAATATTATAACCATACCTTCCCAGTCATCAGAGAATAGTGTTGATGAGCAGAGTGGACATTTTTCTACTTCATGTTCTACTAAGGCTTTACACTTTTTACAAGCCTTAAATGGCATTCTCCTTCTCCTAGCCACTTTAACCACCTACTATACTTCATTTCTTCTTCTTTTTACCGTATATTCTCTCTAGATCCTCCTTTATCCACTCTAGTTTTCCTAGGAATGGCTGTCTCATTGTTAATGCTATTCTGATTATCCTATTTGATGATGATGTACTTATAGTTACTATTCTTGCTCTAACTATATCGCCTTTCTCAATTACTCTCTTTGTTTCCTGGCCCATATACGCTCCTCTCCTTGAGTCATAGAGCATTCTATCATCGAGTATTTGTGATCTATGGATTAGTCCGTCAAATGGCCCTAAGTTTATGAATATTCCGAAATCTGTTACCTCTACAACTTCACCTTCTACAACTTCTTTTAATACTGGTGTGAAGGCTAGTACATCAAATTTTGCTACATGGTATGTTGCTCCATCACCTGGAATTATTTTTCCCTCCTCCTCTACCTCAACATTATATACTGCTAATATGAAGCCTAACTCTTTATCAACAACACCTTCATATTTACGTCTTAGTACTTTTTCTGCAGCCTCCTTAATGGGTAATTCAAAGTACTCTGGCGGTATCCTAACTATATCTACTACATGATACACTCTATACATTATTGAGGCTACCTCTCAATATTTACTAGTATACTGTTCTGTGTAAGTAGCGTAATCAACTCTAACTAATATCTCTATCTACCATTTTACGTTTATGTAGGCCTTAGTCATAGTATCCCTTTATTTTAACTCTTTTCTCTTCAGGATTAATCCATCCTACTGGTAATCCTAAAGCACTAATTCGTGATCTTAATTCTCTATCGTTAGTTATTAATATCATTTTGTTTTCATACACTACTCTGACTATGATATCGTCTACTGTTTCTCCTGGTAGTGGCTGTACATTTATAATGTTGCATTTGTCTTTTACTAGTTTGAGAGCTATCGTTGCTATTTTCTTCTCTAATGGTCTTCCCTTTTTCTTAAGGTTTTCTAGCTCCACTAGTGTTTTGTTTAATACGTAAAAGCTACATTTCCTTAATAGTGTTTCTTCAATATGTGTGAATATGTCTAATCCGTATTTTACTGATAGAATTAGTGTATTTGTGTCTAGTAGTATTTTTACTTTCTTATTCAACCTTTAAATGTACCCCAGCCTACGAGTCTCCATCTTCCACGTACTTGTCTACTTATGGCTACTCTTGCTTTAGGTAGTAGGACAACTGGTCTTCTTAGTTTTATTTCAACTTCATCCTTTGTAACATGTGTTACTATACCTAAGCTTATAGTTGTCCCTATGGTTAGCATTAATGCTTCACCTTTCCTTATAGGTGTTGCTTTAATGAGTTCTCTTGTACCAACTACTCTCTCCATAAGCTTGTATTCAAGTCTTAACTCGTTTACTAGTGGTGGTAGCTGTCCAGGTTTACCTACAACATTTCCTACTAGTCTATCGGCTTTAGTTAATGATGGATCAAGTGTTGTCCCTATTGCTACTAGTCCTCCAGGTTTGGCCTCTTTAACTTCGAGATCTGAAAATCTTAAACTAACAACTCTCGTATATAGTGGTTCATACTCTACTGTACCGTCGGGTTTCTCTATTCTTATTCCAGGTTTTATTTCTATTTCATCACCAACCCTTATGACACCCTGTACAATACTACCCCCTATAACTCCGCCAACGAGTTTTTCTGGCGGTGTCCCAGGCTT
>DQVH01000102.1 GCA_015661855.1 Desulfurococcales archaeon | reverse complement strand
TGTTGGTCTTGGTAGAATTGGTATAGTACATTCAGAGATATTCGCTTTAAGAGTTGAAAACGCAAAACTAGTAGCAGTATGTGATGTTGTGGAGAGTAGGGCTAAGAGTGTTGGTGAGAAATATAATGTTAAGTGGTATACTGACTACTCTAAAATGTTGGAGGATGAACGTGTTGAAGCTGTAGTAATATGTACTCCTACATACCTACATGTAGATATGATTATTGATGCTGTTAAGGCTGGTAAGCATATTCTAGTGGAGAAGCCTATGACTCTAACTGTTAGTGAGGCTAAGAGGGTTCTTGAGGCTACCTCTAAGTCCAATATAGTATTCCAGGTTGGCTATATGAGGAGGTTTGACTACTCATATAGTGAGGCTAAGAAGGCTATTGATGAGGGTAGGATTGGTAAACCAATATTCGTATCAGCTATATCACGTGATCCAGCTCCACCACCAGGGTGGGTTGCAGACCCCAAGCTTAGTGGTGGTTTACTGTTAGATCTTATGTCACACGATTTTGATGCTGTTAGGTGGCTTATGGGTAGTGAGGTTGTTGAGGTATATGCTTATGGTGAAGCCTATATTTATAGTGAGGTTAAAGCTAAGGGTGATCTAGACTGTGCAACAGTATTCCTAAAGTTCTCCAATGGAGCAACAGGTGTAGTACATGGCTCTAGGAAGTCGGTATACGGTTACGACATTAGAACTGAGATACTTGGAACCGATGGAACACTATTTATTGGTAGTAGTTTTAACCCAGAATTCGCTTTAGGCTCAAAACATGGTGTAACGTTTAAAGGCTACCCATGGTTCCAGGAGAGATTCTATAGTGCATACGTTGAAGAGGATAAACACTTCATAAAGTGTATATTGGAGGGTAGGAAACCACTAGTAGGTGTAGTTGATGGATTAAGAGCTGTACAGATAGCTGAAGCAGCATGGAACTCTATTAAGAGTGGTAAACCAGTTAGAATACAACTAGACTAGCATGGGAGACATATAAAAATTAAAGTGTTCAATACATTTTCAAATTAGTATTTAGTGTTAGAGTCTACTTTGTAAATGGTTAAGTTTAATAGTGTGAATTATTGTTAGACGTTACGGCAGATATTATGGCTTGCTAGGGTGGCGGTTTATGCCTTTGAGTTTAAGTTTAGACTATGTTAGGAGTGTTGTTAAGGAGGCTAAGCCCTCCAGACTGACTCTACCTGTACCACCTAGAGTAGACCATGCCGACCATATTGTTAAGACAGCTCTAGAGGGTTATCCTAAGCTTGCTGCTGACCATATAGTCCACCCAGAGATTGCTGGTAGACTACTCGATGTCGTTGGTGCTATTGTTAGGAGAGCTAACATTATGATTTTAGAGAGGCCCCTTAGTGAGGGCTTACCTGAAAGGGATGTTAAGGAGATTATTGTCTTAAGGTACAGAATCTACGATATGGTATTGGAGGTTATATGGAATCTTACTGGTATGGAGAGGAAGTGGGCTGGTTTTAGCCGTGAGGAAGCTGAGAAGGCTATTAGAGCTCTACTTAACGCCTTGAAGGAGTGGGAGTCTCTAGAGAGGAGAGAGATCGGCAGCCCTGTTATATTGAAGGCTGTTATAAGTGATCAGCTTAGGAGTATGAAGATAGTTAATAAAGGTAACAGTATGCTTGCCTGGATGGCAAGTGAGGTTGAGAAGGAACTTGATGAAAACAATCTTGCCGAGAGCTATGTTAACTCTCTAAGGAAGCTTATAACATCAAACTTCTACTACCAGTCCTACGAGAAGGGTATGTGTAAGTTCGGTAACGACTATGCTCTAGGTCTTAGATGGCTTAGACACTTAGGCTACGTACAGGTATCAACAAACCCCGCTTTAGCAGCTAAAGCATACGATGACGATCCAGAGTTGTGGGAGAAGTTTAAGGATTATGCTAGAGAGGTTTTAGCTAAGGAGCATCCCGAATGGTTTAAGGATCCAGATAAATATGCTGACGATATAGCTATGGAGGCTACAAGGTTTGGACTACTAGACAACTTCTATGTCTTTAGAGTACCGTTTGGTCTATCAAAATTCCATGATGGACTAGTAAGCTACCAGCTTAACCCATTAATAGCTGGTAGTGTTGAGGAGAGTGTTAAGGCTGCTAGAGAGTTTGCTAGAAGACTTGAGAGAGACTTAATGGTCTACGACTCATACCTATGGTGGGGTTATAGTACTCCTGTTGAGAGGGGTAGACCAAACGTTGTAATTAAGGTTGCAGCAGCATACCCTGCATCAATAGAGATTGCTGAGAAACTTAACGAAATGGGTATTGGACAAAACATTACTGTAAGCTATACTGTATCCCAGGAGGTACTTGTAGCCTACGGTGCTATGAAGGGTATGGCTAAGGCTATTAGAAAGGGTATTCTGCCAACACAAACATATGATACCAATATGGGTGGTAGACTTGAGGATCACTTAAGGGAGGTTAAAGCTGCAGAACTACTACTTAAGGGGTTGGAGAAGGCTGGTAGTGAGAAGGCTGAGAAGATACTTGATAAGCTAGCTAAAGATCTAGGCGTTAGTAGTGACGTCTGGGAGGGTATGAAGAGTAAGCCGTTAAAGGAGAGAGTAGAATTCCTAACTAGTAAGAAGGTTTTAGGTAGGAATCTACTGAGAGATGCATTTGTGAATGCACTTGTTGAAACAGGTGCTTATGGTGATAGGGATAGTGTTATTAAGATGCTAACACCACTAGAGAACGCTATAAAGCTCTCTGGAACATATGTTGCACATAGAGTTTACGAAATACTATTCTCACCATGGAATAGAGTTAAATGGGTTGAACACTTAGCTAAAGAGTTCAATTTAACAATTGAAGAAGCTGAAACAGTACTAGACAGAATAGATCTACTACCAGCGTCTAAGAGGAAACCTATAGATACACTACTAACACTATCAGGTAGGAATATGACTAACACTGAGTTCCCCAACCACCAGTTAGCAGTAATAAGGGAGGTTGAGGGTAAGAGGATAGATGACTATAGAGAGTCTATAGTTAAAAGGCTTGACGAAGAACCACTGAGAATACTAATGCAGATAGAGGACTTCGTTAAAGCATATGAGGCTTCACCTGAAGTTAACGAGTTACTAAAGAAAGTAGGGATAGTGGGAGACTATGGTAGTAGAGGTGTTAGACCAGAAGAGTGGCCAAACTATGGTCCATGTGTTAAAACAATGAAGGAGTTCACAAATGCATACCTAAAGTTCCGTGAGAAAGTAGTAAAAGCAATTAAGGAGATAGCTTCAAAACAGTAGCTACAACTGTAGACAGTTTTTCTCCAACACTACCTACAACCCTTACCTACCATACTTATTTTTACTTTAAGTTAAGCTAGCCACTAGGACATTATGCTCTAAGTGTTTATTCGTATGTTCCAATTATTCAATAGAGTCAGTAATACTGGTTATTTGTGTAAACATTTTTGTATTGAGGGGAATAGTTTAAATCTCTGCTCTTTTTAACATTTTAACAAATATTTTGGGTGTTGAGTTGTGGAAAGTATGTTTAAGGTTAGAAGGGTTAAGCTTATGGGTGTTTCGGGGGTCGTACATGATGTTGAGGTTGCTGAGTATAAGGGTA
>DQVH01000064.1 GCA_015661855.1 Desulfurococcales archaeon | reverse complement strand
TGTTACTTCGCTTCTTAACGCCATTCTTGCATGGGCTTCAGCTAGTCTAACTAGTGCTTCCAGCTGTCTAGCAGTTATTGTTATTGGCGCATTAGTATTCTCACTCTTCTTTCTCATTGACACATAGAATTCTCTTAGTCTTTTTGCTGCTTCATCAGTTAACTTAGGGAATACATATCTTCTAGCATAGCAGATATACTTCTTTAGTAGTTCAGGATCGATTGGTGCTCTAACCCTCTCAGCCTCCTTATGTACTTTGAGAATGTGTTCAGCTAGCTTAGTATCAAATTCTTCATTCGGTTTATCTTGTAGTATAAATATTAGGTCGAATCTTGATAGAATTGTTACTGGTAGGTTAATGTTATCTGTTAATGGCCTATCTGGAATATACCTACCTAAAGCTGGATTTCCAGCAGCTATAACTGTAGTTCTAGCGTTAAGTCTAGCAACAATACCTGCTTTAGCAATACTGATTGTCTGCTGCTCTAATGCTTCATGAATAGCTACTCTATCCTCAGGTCTCATTTTATCAATTTCGTCTATTGCACAGAGTCCTCCATCAGCTAGTACTAGAGCGCCAGCTTCAAGATAGTATTCTCCGGTACGTTTATCACGTAATACTGTAGCTGTTAGTCCAGCCGCTGTAGAACCTTTACCTGTAGTGTAGACTCCTCTAGGGGCTATACGTGATGCATACTGAAGAAGCTGGCTTTTAGCTGTTCCCGGATCCCCTATTATCAGTATATGTATGTCCCCTCTAATCCTCGTACCATCCTTTAATACTTTTGGTACTCCACCGAAGAGAGCTAATGCTATTGCCTTCTTTATATCATCGTAACCGTATATTGCTGGCGCTATTGACTTCACTATTTTCTCGTGAATATTTGGGTCTTTAGCTAACTCTAAAATAGCTTTCTCATCCTCTTTAGTTATTTCAACTTCTTCAAGTGCTTTTTGTAATACCTCAACATAGTTTCCCTCAATATACATTTCAAATGTTATCTTAGAACCCTTCTTTACAGGCTTATCCTGTTTAACCTTTAATATCCCTGTTAAAACTATTCTATCGCCAGGTCTAGCAACATCAACTAGATCACCTTTTAGGACTACCTCTATACTTCTAGGGAGCTGTCCTGGAGGCATTTCCTCGGGTCTCTCTTGAACAACGACCTTCTGCCAATCTATGAATTTTGATTTTTCCAGTATTAGTTTAGGTGTCCCGGTTCTCCTACCCTTCCCTTCAACATCTATTCCTACCTTTTCTAGTTCGGGTGGTATTTCTAGAAAGTCTCCTTCCTGTGGTACTTCAACCTCTCTACCATCAGGTAGTTTTAATACTGCTATTCTTAATTGCTGTCTTATAGGTGTTGACCTTACAAGTATACCTTCAATTTGCACCATTTTACCTATATATTCTGATTTCAAGTTCCTTATGGATATTGTTTCAGGTAGATTCCTAAATCTAACGAAGAACTCGCTAACCTGTTCAGCATACTCTCTACTCTCCTGTTGAACTAGCTCCTTTACAGCTTGAGATGCAGCTTTAATTGTTACTATTGGCTCATCTATAACCATTCTTGCTAATAGCTGGTCATATATTAGGAGGTCTACAAAGTCGATAATTAGTGAGCGTTGACCTAGCAAAATCATACTTCTAAGTCTTTCGATGTACTTTAATCTACCACTTTTATCCCTAAACGATCTAATGAAGTCCTTAAATCTCTCACGAATATCAATAGCGGTACTAGACTCTTCTAAAACTCCCCCACTTAATTCTCCAACACCTTCACTTCTAACAGTATTAGTTGTATCCTCTACCACTTTGCATCACACTTTCTACCTAGTACTCTCTCCACCCAGTAGTTTATAGTTTCACGCAGGAACATATACAGAACTCTCTCTTCAGGCGTCATTCTGTCAATTACGTCCTTTAGCTCTTCAGGGCTCTGGACAGCCGCTAGTATCTTACTGAGTCTACTCCGGATTATCTCCATACTGTAACGTTCAACCCTATGGTACTCCTCGAGTACTTGAACATTAAACTCTTTATCCAACTTCTCCTTGAGCTTCCTTAAGAGTAACCGTAGTTTGGGGTAGAAGTCTCTTGGAACCCTCTGTAGAGCTGACGGAGTTTTCAATGAGTGTACCTCGAGAAATAGATACCTACTTAAATCCTCAATAGTTAACTCCGGCTCCTCCCTAACAACAACTATATTCCTTGAGGCTAGTTCGTAAGCAATCCACCGTGGTAAATCAACTTCTGTACCCTTCACTAACTCGTACTTTTCATTATCATACACTATTGGCTCATGATTCCTAATAACCTCAACTCTAACTGGTGATGTATTATACTCTTCCTCTAAAGCCTTTAATAATACTTCGAGATTATTTAGTATTACCTGTTTCAACTATACTACTCCTCATATTAACCCCTATGTTTAAATAGAGTATTTAAGCTTGAATGTATAAGGGAGGGGGAGAGGTATAGAATATGTCTGTTGAAGCAGAGTTATTGTGGGCCGAAAAGTATAGACCTAAAACATTAGATGAAATGGTTAATCAGGAAGAGATAGTTTCACGACTTAAACAGTTTGTTAAAACTAAGAATATGCCACACTGTCTATTTGCAGGGCCACCAGGTACAGGAAAGACTACAGCAGCTCACTGTTTAGCTAGAGATCTATATGGGCCTGAATATCATAGATGGTTTCTCGAACTTAACGCTAGTGATGCTAGGGGTATAGAGGTTATAAGGACTACTGTTAAGGAGTTTGCTAGGTCAATAGTACCGGGACCTGTACCATTTAAAATCATAGTCTTAGATGAAGCAGATAATATGACAGCTGATGCTCAGCAAGCTCTACGTAGGTTGATGGAGATGTATACCTCAACATGTAGGTTTATATTAATAGCCAATTACCCAAGTAAGATAATTGAGCCTATACAGTCTAGAACAGCATTCTTCAGATTTACGCCATTAAAACCCGAAGACATTATTGCTAGACTTAAATGGATTGCTGAACAGGAGAATGTAAAGTATGATGAAGAGGCTATAAAAACTATATATGAAGTTTCGGAAGGTGACTTAAGGAGAGCTATAAATATCTTACAAGCTGCATCAGCCCTAGGAGGTAGGGTAACCGTAGAGGCGGTATACAAAGTTATTGGTAGAGCTCATCCAAAGGAGATTAGGGAGATGATCAGATTAGCACTATCCGGTAAGTTTATGGAAGCTAGAAATAAACTTAGAGAGGTCATGATAAATTATGGGCTTTCAGGGCTAGATGTAGTAAAGCAGATACATAGAGAAATATTCTCATCAGATATGAAGCTACCTGAAGACCTAAGAGTGCTAATTGCAGACTATGCTGGCGAAGTCCAATTTAGACTAGTTGAGGGTGCTGACGATGAAATACAGTTATCAGCATTCCTAGCTAGACTAGCACTACTAGGTAAAAAGTTTAGGGTCTAAAATATGCCCGAAGTACCATGGATAATAAAATATAGACCTAAGAGAGTAGCAGAAGTAGTTGACCAAGATGAGGCTAAGAACGAGTTTATTGCTTGGCTTAATAAGTGGCTTGTAGGCAAGCCTGATAAGAAAGCAGCACTACTTCACGGTCCACCAGGTTGTGGTAAAACGTCTCTTGTTGAAGCGGCGGCTAGGGAGTATAAACTAGAACTAATAGAGATGAATGCTAGTGATTTCAGAAGAAAAGAAGACATCAATAGGATAGCTAAAGTAGCAGCTACAAAAGCATCACTGTTTAGTAGAGGGAAAATAATCTTACTAGACGAGGTTGATGGTATAAGCGCAACAGCTGATAAGGGGGCACTAGATGCAATACTAGATCTAATAAATGTAACTAGACACCCGATAGTACTAACAGCTAATGACCCTTGGGATCCAAAACTTAAAACATTAAGAGAAAACTGTAAACTAATAGGATTCAAAAGGCTACCTAAAAAGACAGTAATTAGTGTATTGAGAATGATCTGTCAACGTGAAGGATTAATATGTGAATACGCTGCACTAGACTATATTGCTGAGAGAGCTGAAGGAGACTTAAGATCAGCTATAAATGATCTACAGGCCGTTGCTGCAACAACAAAGAAGATAACCTTAGATGCTGTTAAAGCCGTTGTATACTCAAGATATAGAGAGTATAATCCATTTGAAATGCTTAGAAAACTCTTTACATCAAAGTATATCTGGCAAGCAAAAAGTATTTTATCCTCATCAAATTTAGACTATGATATGATGATGCAGTGGATTGCCGAAAACCTCCCTAACCAGTATAGTGATCCTGAAGAATTATGGAGAGCTTACGAAGCTCTTGCTAGAGCAGATCAGTATATGGGTCGTATAATTAAAACTCAAAGCTGGGATCTCTTAGCTTATGCTATGGATATGGCTGCAGCTGTTGCAGTGGCTCAAAAGAAACCAACATATAAATTTGTAAAATACAACTTCCCACAAAAAATAATGTTATTGGCTAAAACCAAGGAGGTTAGAGAGGTAAGGGATGCATTAGCTAAAATTATCGCATCACACCTACATATATCATCGGCTACAGCGAAGAGTGAAGTAATACCATATCTTAAAGTGATATTTGAGTCTAATCCTAAATATGCTGCAAGAATAGCTTTAGGCCTTAACCTAACCGAAAGTATGATTAAGTATCTAGCGGGTAATAGGTTTAAGGAAGTGCTAAATTACCTTAAAAAATATAGAGGTACGGGAGGAAGTACGCATAGAAGATCAAAGTAACTCTAAAACACCATCTGGATTTAAGGAGAAATATTGATACAAGTAGTTAAAGACATGTATAAATTTGTGCTCAGCAATATACTCTAGAACCTTATGCCAGTACTCATTTAATATGCGAAATGAGAATGGATAAACTACATTAAATAATATGAGATTATGTGGTGGTGCAGGTTTAATAGCTCTCTTAACATGGTTTACCGGTATCCCTAGAAGTACTCGTTTTAAATCTTCAATAGTTATACGTTTTTCCGCAAGTAGTTTTAGACATGAAACTATATTTCTAACTAGCCCTCTAGAATAACTTGCACCAATAAATCTATAGATTATATAATTGTATTCCTCAAAAACCTTAATATCATATATTTGTCTTATAGTTGATCTGCCGCTTTTATCCTTAAAGGAGAGATATTTGAAATCATGTAAGCCTACAAATATTTTAGCATACTCATTTAGTGTTTTAAGGTCGAACACACAGCTTGTAATGTCATGTTTAGGTTCAACATAGATATATTCTCTATAGAGAGCACTATATCTTGGATGGTAATTTATATTCTGAATTGTATATGCCCAAACTATTATTCCATAACTACATAGTTCACTATTTATTTTAGCTATTATTTCCTCTATGTTCTCAACTAATGAGTATTCTATATTGAATGCTATTGTCTGCGCTAATGCATGTACACCTCTATCTGTCCTACTGGCTGCTGCATACTGTAGATCCCTAATACTCTGCTTACTTCTTAATGATAGTATTTTTGCTAAGACGGTTAGGAGTTTACCCTCTACAGTCTCTCTATCAGGTTGTCTCTGAAAACCATAAAATCTACTTCCATCATAAAATACTCTTAAGAATAGTCTGGGCAATTTCTAATACCAGCAAATCATTCTTCAATAATTTCGATTAGTGTCTTTATTAATCGAATTTTCGGGTTTGAGAAGTTTAATCGGAAAAACCTTAGTCTACCATACCTTTTCTCTTCAACTATACCTAAACTAACTAGTTTTTCTAGGTGTTTCTGTACTACCCTATGATGCATATCAACTTCTTTAACGATCCTCGTTATATTAGCTTCCTCAAGTTTAAGCAGAGCTTTTAAGACTTTAACTCTACCCTTAGATGAAAATAGTTCCTCAAGGAGGCTACCACCTTTCCCATTCTTTCCTCTCTTACTCATCTAACTTTACCCCATGACATCATTTTCTCTATTAACTCTGAAACCTCCTTTTTAAGTTCACTTAGTGGTGCATTAACGCTAATTAGTGTTGTCTTACCTCGATAACCTTTTCCCGATATCTTAGTGTCAATGAGGTTTAGTCTCTTCAAATTCCTAATATACTCATAGACTTGTGTATGTGCTCTAGGTCTTTCACCATAAACTTCACATAACATTTCATAAGCTTCTTCAACTTCACCCATACGTGCCCATCTAGCACCTGTTTGTTCCAGTACCTCAATTATTGCCTTATAGATTAATAATTCGTGTAGACTCAGACTCAGAAGTACATCTTTAATGTAGACTATACTAGGATCCGTTTCGGCTATGCCCCTTCTAGCATGCTCTAGTGTTACTACTCCAGAACCCTCACTTTCAGCTAGTAATCCGGCTATTCTTAATGCCTCTATAGCTGCTCTAGCATTACCTTCACCACCTTTATCAACTCCATGAGC